>CATPBU010000154.1 GCA_955652455.1 Candidatus Dormiibacterota bacterium | reverse complement strand
CGCCGCCTCCTGGGCCACGGCCTGGTTCTCTGGGCCCGCCTCGACGGCGCCGAGCCCGCGCTGGTCGTCGATGTCCACCTTCACTTTGCGGCGGTTGACGTGGTTCAGCGCCAGGTTGGTGGCGATCCGGTAGATCCAGGCTCTCACGTTCTGGGGTTCCCGGAGCGTGGTCCGTCGCTCCCACATCTGCACGAAGGCCACCTGGGTGATGTCCTCGGCCTCGGCGACGTCGTGGATGGTGCGGGCCACGTAGTCGTACACGCGCTGCGCGTAGCGGCCGTAGAGCGCGTCGAAGGCGTCCTCGTCGCCGCGCGGCAGTGCGTATGCGAGCCCGGCGTCGCCCGGACCGGGGGGTGCTGCAGCCATCGTGGGTCCTCAGAAGGGAGCTGCGCCGACTCTACGGAAGCCTCGCGGGTGCTCATGCACCCAGGCACACGCCGCCCCTTTTGTGCGCCTCATGATTTATGCATGTCGCAGGCGGACGGGGGGAAGCCCAACCGGCCATCTCGAACGTACGAATCGGCGATCGGGCAGATCGCTGAGTGGCTGGTGTGGACTCACCTCGTGGCGGCGTCGTCCGGCGACCTCCACGTGTTCCTTCCGTTGAAGGACCAAGGCGTTGACGGCATCGTCCACCGCATCTCGACAGACAGCTTCGCCCGCCTGCAGGTGAAGGGACGCCACCGCCACCGCGGCGCCCTCTGGGTCGTTGTGAGTGCCGATGAGGTGATCGACGACCGCGCGTGGATCGTGGCGGTGGAGGTGAACCAGTCCCTGACAGCGCTGGGCGAGACGGCGATGCTGGTGGAGGTTCCGACTTTTCGTGATCGTGCCTCGCGGTCGACGGAAGGGACACCGCGATACGAGGCCATCATCACGCTGCCGCCTCGCCCTGGCGAACGCTGGACGCCGTGGTGCGTCTCGCTGAACAGCATCGCTGACCGCCTGCTGCCCGCGGCGACCGCGTCGGTTGGCGAACTGGTGGTGAGTGCGGCCGATCAGGCCGACTGGGAGAAGACTGGCAACCTCGGCTACCGCGCTGAGATGGAACTGCTGCGCCGCAGCGCCGACTGCGCCCGACTCAACCTGTTCAAGGCGTTTCCCGACCTCGAGCCCGACGAGTACGTGGTGTACGACCTGCAGTCACGGGGGATCCTCGGCATCCAGGTGAAGGCCGTCACGCTGGGGATACGAGGCGAGGCGACGCTTAACGTGTACCGCCCTGCCCTGCGGCCATCGGTGAGGACTTGGTTTGTGATTTTCATGGCTGAGGGTAACGCCAATGCGCTGGACGACCATTGCGCGGTGGTGCCCTCGCACTTTGTCGCCGACCGCCTTTCCGGTCACGGCCCTCACGGGCGTTTGAGTGTCAGCCGTGGATTTACCGGACGCCTCGACCAATGGCGCGTCCCGCTAGTGGCATTGGGCTCGCGGCTGGCCGAGCTGGCAGCGTCGGTGGCGTAACGAGCCGTGCGCACTGGGGTGTGGCTACAGCGTATGCCAGCCCGCGCGGCCCTGGCCGCTGCGGACTCCCCGCGTGTCGAGCACCATCGGCGCGTGCTCGCGCACCAGGTCCCAGTCGACGCCATCGTGGTGGGTGGCGATGACCACAAGATCGCTCGCCTCGAGTTCAGCCCTGGTCAGGTCCAGGCGCGCAAGTTCGGCACCTCCGTGCAGAGTCACCGAGAGGACATGCGGGTCGACATAGTTCACATCGGCGCCGCGGTCGATGAGTTTGCCGGCAACATGAAGCGCCGGCGACTCTCGGGTGTCGCCGACGTTGGGCTTGTAGGCCACACCAATCAACAGGATTCGTGACCCGCTTACGCTCTTGCGAGCGTCGTTGAGAATGTCGGTGGCGCGCTGCACGACGTAGCCGGGCATGCTGCGGTTGACGTCGTCACCGAGGTCGATGAAACGGGTGCGGTACTCGAGGTTGCGCATCTTCCATTGCAGGTACGAAGGGTCGACAGGAATGCAGTGGCCGCCGATCCCCGGGCCGGGGTAGAAGGGCATGAAGCCGTACGGCTTGGTGGCGGCGCTCTCGATCACCTCCCAGACGTCGATGCCGAGGCGGCGGCAGATCATGGCCACCTCGTTGGCGAACCCGATGTTCACCATCCGGAAGGTGTTCTCGAGCACCTTGACCATCTCGGCGGTGGTGGCGTCGCTCACTGGCACGACGGTGTCCACGATGGCGGAGAGCACCAGGCATGCGATCTCGGTGGACGTCGGGTCGACGCCGCCGACAATCTTGGGAATTGTGCGCAAAGTGAATCGCTTATTACCTGGATCGATACGCTCCGGCGCAAACGCCAGGAAGATGTCCTCGCCCACCACCAGTCCCGAGCGCTCGAGGATGGGGCGGAGCACCTCCTCGGTCGTCCCCGGATAGCTTGTGCTGGTCAGCACCACCAGCTGGCCGGGGCGCTGGCACGAGGCCACTGCTTCACCCACCGCCTCGATGGCGGATATGTCGGGCTCGCGCGTATCGCCGAGCGGGGTGTGCACACAGATGTCGAT
>CATPBU010000153.1 GCA_955652455.1 Candidatus Dormiibacterota bacterium | reverse complement strand
GGCATGCAGGCCTGGGCGGCGCCGGACCCCTCGGGTGCGGTCGTCGCCACCCTCGGCGGTGGTCTTCCCATCCAGGTGACCGAGGTGCGCGGCGCGTGGGCGAACATCGTCTGCTCCAACGGGTGGACCGGTTGGGTCGACGGGCGCATCATCGGCGTCGCTCGCTAGCTGCGCACGCACAGCTGACCTCGCCATGGAGTTGACCGACGTCCTCTACGAGGCCAGTGACGACGGGGTGGCGACGATCACCCTCAACCGTCCCGAGCAGCGCAACCCGCTGGGGCCGCAGATGCTCCGCGACCTGACCAGCGCGATGCATGCCGCCCGCGAGGATGCAGCGGTGCGCGCGGTGGTGCTCACCGGCGCCGGCGACAAGGCGTTCTGTGCGGGCGCCGACCTGTCCGGCTTCGCGGCCGACGCGGGCGAGGTCGAGCGCCACCAAGGTCGTGGGCTCTTCGTCGACGTGTTCGTCGCGTGCGAGAGGCTCGGCAAACCGCTGGTCGGCTGCATCAACGGCCACGCGCTCGCCGGCGGGTTCGGCCTGGCGCTGTGCTGTGACCTGCTGGTGGCATCCGACCGGGCGACCTTCGGCACGCCGGAGATCAAGGTCGGGGTGTGGCCGATGATGATCATGTCGATCGTCAGTCGCAACCTCGGCCGCAAGCGCGCCATGGAACTGTTCATGACCGGCGAGCGCATCGACGCGGGCACCGCACTGCAGTGGGGCTTCGTCAACCGGGTGGTTGCGCCCGACGAGGTTCGCGAGCGCGCTCACGGATGGGCCGCCGAGATCGCGGCATGGAGTCCGCTGATCATGCGCCTCGGCCGCGATGCCTTCTATGCCATCGATTCGATGGACTACCAAACAGCGCTGCAGTACCTCCAGGCGCAATTGACGGTGGTGTCCCTGAGCGATGACTTCCGTGAGGGCGTCGCCGCATTCCTCGAGAAGCGCGCACCCGAATTCCACGGTCGCTGATGTCCGCAGACGTCAGCCTCGACGACCTCGCCGCCGACCTCGACTCCCGGCGCAGCAGGGCGCGTGCGATGGGCGGCGACGACGCCGTCGCCAAGCAGCATGCGCGCAACAAGCTCACCGCGCGCGAGCGTATCGACCTTCTCTTCGATGTCGGCACGTTCACCGAATTCGGCTTGCTGGCGCATCAGCATTCGTTGCACGTGGCGCAGACAGACTCCGAACGCACCCCCGCGGACGGCGTCATCACCGGCGACGGCCTCATCGAGGGACGGCGCGTGTACTGCGCCGCTTACGACTTCACGGTGATGGCGGGATCGATGGGCATGATCGGTGAGCAGAAGGTGGCGCGGCTCCGCGCCAAGTCATTGCTCAACCGCCTGCCGATGGTCTGGCTTCTCGACTCCGCCGGCGCCCGCATCCAGGAGGCGTCAGGCAGCACCTTCGCCGGCAGCGGCGCGCTCTTCTACGAACAGGTCCAGATGAGTGGCGTCGTGCCGATGGTGGCTGCGATGCTGGGCCCGTGCGCGGCCGGCACGGCGTATATCCCCGGCCTTGCCGACTTCGTGCCGATGGTCAAGGACACCAGCAGCATGTCGCTTGGCGGCGCTCGCCTCGTCAAGGCGGCCACGGGCGAGGACACCACCGACCATGACATGGGCGGCAGCCAGGTGCACTGCTACGTCAGCGGCGTCGGCGACCTGGAGGTCGACAACGACCGCGCGTGCATCGCGGCGGTCCGCGAATTCCTCTCCTTCCTCCCGTCCCACAACCGTGGCGCGATTCCGCGTCGCGCCGGTGAGGATCCCCGCGACCGGCGGATCGCGGATTTCGGCGAGCTGGTACCGACCTCGCCGCGGGCCGCGTACGACATGCGCAAGGTGGTCAGACGGCTGGTGGACGACGGCCACGTCTTCGAGATCAAGCCCACGTTCGCCAGGAACATCCTCACCGCCCTGGCGCGTTTCGACGGTCGCAGCTGCGGGATCATCGCCAGCCAGCCGATGCACAAGGGTGGTGCGCTCGACAACGATGCCGCCGACAAGGCGGCACGGTTCATCACGCTGTGCGACGCCTTCAACGTCCCGCTGCTCTTCCTGCAGGACGTGCCCGGCTTCATCGTCGGCACCGAGGTTGAGAAGCAGGGCATCATCCGCCATGGAGCCAAGCTGCTCTACGCCGTCAGCGAAGCCACCGTTCCCAAGGTGACGGTGGTGCTGCGCAAGGCGTATGGCGCGGGCTACTACGTGATGTGCGGACGCGGCTATGAGCCCGACACCCTGGTGGCCTGGCCCGGTGCCGAGATCTCAGTGATGGGCCCGGAGGGCGCGGTCGACATCATCTTCACCAAACAAATCGCCGCCGCCGAAGACCCGGTCGCGGAGCGCGCCAAGCTCGTGGAGACCGTGCGTGAGACCATCGACCCCTACGTCGCCGCAAGCTGGGCGATGGTCGATGACATCATCGACCCCGCCGAGACGCGCGAGGTGATCTGCAACGCGCTCGATGCCGCTGCGACCAAGCACCTCGAGCGTGTCTGGCGCAAGCACGGAGTGCCGCCTGTTTAGGAGCGCAGAGGGGAATCTCCAACTACTCCACCACTGCGACGGTCTGCCCCTCCTGGACGACATCCCCCTCGCGCACAAGGATCTCCTTGACCGTCCCTGTGATCGGCGAAGTGATCGGGATCTCCATCTTCATCGACTCGAGGATCATCAGGGTGTCGTCTTCCTCGACCTGCTGGCCCACCTCGGTGACGATCTTCCAGAGGTTGCCGACAAGCTCAGCCTTCACCTCCGCCATGCTTGCCTCCTGACGTCGCACGATTGTGAAGGGCGCATGGTAGCCCCGGTGACGAGCACCCGTGGCCGCGTGGTCGCGGTGGCTGTGCCACGATGGACGCGTGAGTGGCGGTCATCACGACATGCTCAGGGTGAGCACCGCCGACAACGTCGGCATCGGCTATGACGTGGCGGGCCTCGGCAGCCGCAGCATCGCTCAAATCCTCGACACGCTCATCGTCGGTGTGGTCATCCTGGCAGTCAACATCGGCCTGATCGGCGCCATCGGTGCCGCCAACGTCCAGGACGGTCTGCTCGTGACCCTGGCCATTGCCGGCGTTGAGCTGTTCGTCTACATCGGGTACTTCATGGTCTGTGAGATGGTGACCGGGGGACGTACACCCGGCAAAGCGGCCGGTCATCTGCAGGTGCTTGACTTCTCGGGCGCGGCGCCGACACTCGGTCAGCTGTTCGTCCGCAACATCGCCCGCGTCGTCGACGTCCTCGGCGTCGGCGTGGTTGTGATGTTCTGCAGCCGACACTCCCGCCGCATCGGCGACTTCCTCGCCGGCACCGTCGTGGTGCGGGTGCGCCCGACGGCCGCCTTGACCGCCGCGAGTCCGCCACCACCGGTGATCTTGCGGACGCCCGACGCCGGCCCGGTCATCGATGGCGTCGACCGCCTCGGTGACCGCGAGCTGGCTGCGATCCGCACCTTCCTGAGCCGCCCTGGGCTGGCACCGCCGTTGCGAGCGCGGCTCGCGGGCGACATGAGCACCAGGTTGCTCGACCGCATGGAGGTGCCCGCCGGCGCCCCTGAGAGGCAGTGGCCCCCTGAGCTGCTCCTGGAACGCCTCTACCTCCAACTCCAGGGACGAGCGCTGCGATGACCGTCGAGGCATTCACCGCCGCCCGGCGCGCCCGCTGGCAGGAGCTCGAGATGTTGCTCAAGCAGAGCCGACGGGGCCGGCTTCGCGATATCCCGGCAGGCCAGCTCGAGCGTTTCGGAGCGCTCTACCGCGAGGCGGCCAGCGACCTGGCCATCGCGCGCCGCGACTTTCCCGACGAGGGCATCACGTTGTTTCTCAACAACCTCTGCGCGCGCTCCCACCCGATGCTGTTCCGATCGACACCGGTGCGGGCACACGACCTGATGCTCCGTTTCCTGGTCGGCATTCCGCGCGCTTTCAGGGAGCGGCGAACCTACGTTCTGGCGAGTCTCGGCCTGCTGGTCGCGGGGGCGATCGCCGGCTGGCTGGCGGTCGACCTTCGGCCTGATCTGCGCGAATCTCTTGTTCCAGCCTCAGGTTTCGACCAGCTCGCTCGGGGCCAGGTGAACACTCTGCCGAACGCGCCGCTCCTCGGCACGGTGATCATTACCAACAACATCAAGGTCGCTGCCGTGTGTTTCCTTGGAGGCGCGCTCGCCGGTGTGCCCACCGCGCTCATCCTCGCCGCCAACGGGTGGATGC
>CATPBU010000152.1 GCA_955652455.1 Candidatus Dormiibacterota bacterium | reverse complement strand
TCCCATACGAGAAGCCCGAGCACCCGCCCGACTGGATGTAGACGCGCAGACCAACCTGCTGCTCAGGGGCCTGCTCGGAGAACAGGTTCTTGAGCTGCCCGAGGGCGGTATCGCTGACGCTGATCATCTGGGGGTCCCCTGCCTGGGCGATTTGAACCGAATCACCACCTGGGGTGGCCCGACGATCATACCCTACCCTCGATTTGCGCCCACCATCTTCCGTAACGCGCCATTCGGTGCACTGGCCGGGGAGATCAGTCGCCGCTGCCTCCGCGCTCGGCGGCGTAACGGGGCAGGTGGACGTCGTCGGAGCCGACGAACCGCATCGCACCCGCAACCAGGTGGTGCTCGGCGACCTCGTCGACGAGCCGGTGCATCTCCTGGCCGACACGTCGGTAGTGGGGGTGTCCCTGAGGTGACGTGCGCAGCTCGATGAGGTGGATCGCCTCCCGCGCGTTCATCCTGATCACGTAGCGAAGCCGGTGACCGAGCGTCACCAGGTACTGGGCCTGCTCGGGCAATTCCTCGACGAGCAGCTGATGAGCTGCCTCCGCGTGCTCGACCGCGCCTCGCCAACGCGCCGCCAGACCGGCCTCCTCCACCGTGCCGGGAACCTCGTAGCCGAGCGCCGGCGTCAATGGCTGCCACTGGATGGTCAGCATGCGGTGGCGCTGGAGATCGCGGAAGGCACCGTAGTCCGACACCACCTCGAACGTGTACTCGCAGTGTTCGAATCCCCGCCCGGGGCGATGCCGTCGGTTGCCCCGCTCGCCCACCGCCGCGGCGAAAAGCTCCGCCCGTCGCGCAGCGGAGAGCCCGCGCACGGTCTCTAGAACGCTCTCCAGGGTGGCCTGCGTGTGGGGCAACAGCGACGCCGCCAGGATGCGGTCCTCCCCGTCGCGGGTCCAGTCGACGAGACGCACACCATCCTGGCTCGGCTCGAACGCTGGCGCCACCTCCACTGCGGCGGCGTCGAGCGCGGCGGCGGTGTCGGCCAGGTAGTCGACCCAGACGCCACCGCGGTCGGGACGGTCGAGGCGGGTGAGGAATTCCGGGACGACCTTCTGCAGCTCCGCGACGACAAGCTCGGCGTAGGCGCGGGCCTCGGGAAGCTGATGGGCACGCAGCCGCAGCACCATCTGCTCGTACGCCTGCGGCGAAGCAAACACGCCGACATTGCTGACCGTGCCCGCCGGCAACAGACCGCGTAGCAGGTCGAGCGCAAGGGCACGGATCGCCCGCCGCCGAGCCGCCTGGTCAGCCTCCGGTGGGAGGGTGCGATCGAGGTGCTGCCGCAGGGGATCGAGCAGCGAGCAGTACGTGTCGAAGAGGCTGTCCATGGCGTCGGCGTACGCGGCGGAAGACGGCGACGCTGCCACCGCCGCGTCGACGTAGTACCGGTACCTGCCGTCGCGCTTATCCGTGTACGGGATGTACCGCGTCGACTGCTCGAGATACCCGGCGAGCCTCCCCCATTCAATGGCTTTGGCGAGCGGCTGCGACACTTGCTCGCAGGCGATGTGCACACCGGCGAGTTGAGCGACGGAGTCGTCGCCATACTCGGCGAGCACGCGACCGAACAGGTCGCTGGCGCGAGCCCGGCCGGCATCCGCGGAGGGAACCTCGAGCCCAGGGGCGGACGTTCCCACCAGGAACTCGTCGAGCAGCAGCCGGCGCAGGCTCTTGGCACTGCGACTGTACCGCGCGAACAGCGCCGCCGCAGTCACCTGCGGCAGTCCGGTGAGAGCAAATACCGGGCCGTCGACGTTGGTGACGTACTGCGAGAGGACTGCGCGTTCCTCGTCGCTGAACGGCTCCGCGAAGTACGTGGACGGCATGCGGGACGGCGAGGGAGCGACCTGGGTCATGGCACCTCATGTGCGAGGTCGGGAGGGCCCGGGAGGGTTTACACCGCATCGTACAATGCCGCCGGTGACCGATCTCGCCGTCCCACCACGCTTCCTGCAAGACGTGTACCAGGCCGCCAGCGAGTGCAACAAGTGCTCGCTCTGCCAGGCGGTCTGTCCCACGTACGTCACCAATCCGGTCGAGTGGGAGACGGCGCGTGGACGCGTGGCGCTGATCCGTGACGCCATTGAGGGTCGCCTGGAGCTTCGTGACATCGCGGATGGTCCTCTGTCGACATGCCTCACCTGCGACAACTGCGTCGCCGCCTGCGCGCCGGGTGTCCCGACGGCCCTGATCGTCAGCCGCGCGCGGATGGAGCTGCACGAGCAGGAGGGGTATCCAGTGGGTCAGTCGATCGCGTTCCGCTGGGTGCTGCCCCGCCCGGGTGCACTGCGCTTCCTGCACCGGCTCTCGCGCGCGGCGCAGCTGACGGGGGCGCACGCACTGGCTCGCCGTACTGGCCTGACCCGCTGGATGGGCACGGCCGGAGCGCTGATGGAGCACGTGGGGCCACTGCCGCGACAGACCGCCCATAAGCGTGCGCGTGGCCTGCCGGCTGCAGCCGAACCTTTCCGCGGCAGAGTGGGATTCCTGGTGTGCTGCTATCAGAACCTCGCCGCGCCGCAGGCCACCGAGGCCACCATGCGGGTGCTCCTCGCCAACGGCTTCGAGCTGGTGGTACCGCAGCTGGCCTGCAGCGGACTGCCTGCCAAGTCACTCGGTGACCGCGAGGCGATGACCGACATGGCGGCGGCCAACGTCGACGTGCTCCGACAGCTCGAGGTCGACGTGCTCGTGGGCGATGTGGCGTCGTGCACAGCGCACTACAAGCAGTACGACCGGATTCTGGCGGGCGACCCGCAGCATGATATCGACGCGCAGCGGGTTGCGCAGCGGACCCTGCTCGCAACCGAGCTGCTCGACGATGTGGGCAACCGCGTCGCCCTTGGACCGCTGCGCTGGACGGTGGCCATCGACGAGCCCTGCTCGCTGCCGATCGACGGGCCGGCGCGATCGGCGGCGCGACGCCTTCTCGCCGAGGTGCCGCGACTCGAGATCGTCCCGCTCGAAGAATCGGCGATGTGCTGCGGCGGTCCGGGTATGTACTTCCATGAGCAACCCCAGCGCAGCCAGGCCATCCTCGAGCGCAAGTTTCAACACGTGGTGGCGAGCGGCGCCGAGGTCCTTGTCACCGAGAACGTCTCATGCCTGCTGCAGCTGCGCAAGGGCGCGGCCCGCTACGCCCCGGGGATCCGTGTCATGCACGTCTTCGAGGTTCTCGACGAGTCAATCCAGACCGCGCAGCGGCGCCGCGCGGTTCTCTCCGAATAGCTCAATCGTCGGAAAGCCGCGGGGGCGGGTGCAGGGTGAGCCAAGCCTCCAGCCGCCACATCGCATCGGCGCGGCGGATCGGCTCCTCGAAGGTGTCGGTGAGCGCTTCGTCGGCGTCGGCCGCAGCGTGGGACTCAGCCTCGGACGTCACCGCACCACCCTCCTCGTCTGTAGCAGTCGACGCAAACGCGTCAAGGAAGACGGTAGCGCGTCCTCCGCGGAGTTGCACGCGCAACGGATCAAGAGTTGTGTAGATCCGTGAAGTCGCGCGGTTAGCCGACCGCGGCCAGCGCCTCCTCGGGTGTCATGAGCATGCAGGTGAACGAGGGGACATCGCGCACGGTGTGCGTCGAAGCCTCGCTCTCGCGCATCTCCTGGACCAGGTCAAGGAAGTCCCCGACCGAGTCGCTCTCGAACGCCACCACGAACTCCTGGTCGTCGAGACCGAACGAGTAGGTGGTGTTGATCTTGACCCCTGGATACTTGTGGCCCATGGCGATGTGCTCACTCATCTGACGCTGGCGTTCTTCACGACTGAGCCGGTACCAGGCGCGCGTCTTCACGAACGGGTACACGAACAGGTAGCGGCGGTTGGTCGGGGCGATCACCAGGCGGTTGCTCCGCCCCTCCTGATTGGGGTGCTGGTGTTTGTCGACATACATGCTCTGCTTGGTCATCGCGAAATAGCTGTACGGCGATTCCATGAACGCGCCCAGCGCGGTGCGGTTGAGGCGAGATGAGAACTCGTGGAGGTCCTCGACTCGATCGCTCACCAGCCACACCATGAAGTCAGCGTCTCCGCGCGTCCCGACCAGGCTGTAGGTGCGCAGCAGCACATTGTCGCGGCGGTCGAGGTCCTTGATGAGCTCCACCACCTCGGCGCGGTCGTCGGCGCGCTGCCCAGCTTCGCGCAACCGCCACTCCGGTCGCACCCGAAAGAACGCGAAGCGGATGTGCTGGCGCCCGGTCGGAGGCGGTCCGGTGGCATCGCGAACTGTGAGTGGGGCGGCGACCTCGGTCATCTCGCTGACTCTACAGGGCGGGCTGTGACGGATCGTGCTCCTTCTCCCGCACGGCCTCGGCCAGCGCCTTCTTGCGGAGCAGTCGCTGCTCACGGCGGACGCGCGCCTGGGCCTGCCGGCGCCTCTCCTCCGGGGCTTCGGCGACCACCGGGGGTACCGCGGTCGGGCGACCGTCGACGTCAAGGGCGACAAACACAAGGTGGGCGCTGGCCACGTATCGCCACTCCTCGTTGGCGATGTTCTCGACGTCGACCCGCACACCTACCTCCATCGAGGTGCGGTGTGCGTCGTTGACCATCGCGCGCACCGACACCAGGTCGCCGATGTATACCGGGGCGACGAAGCTCATGTCGTCCATCGATGCAGTGACCACGCGGAGGCGGCAGTGGCGCATCGCCGCAATGCCGGCCGCCTCGTCCACCAGTCGCATGATCGAGCCGCCGTGAACATTGCCGTCGTTGTTGGCGTGGAAGATCTGCATGACGGTGGTGATCTCCGTCCGCGAAGCCGACGCCGGTCGCGGCGTCATGTCGAGAGGATGCTCGTACTGGTGGGCGCGGTCGGCGCGCAGCCGCGCCCACGGGTCGCTCACCGCAGCACCTCGAGCGCCGCGCGCACCAGGGTGCCCACACCGACCGGGAGAGCCCGTTCGTCGATGTCGAAGTCGGCACTGTGATGCGGTGCCACCCGCCCCTTGGCCGGGTCGCCCGCCCCGACGAGGAAGTAGCAGCCGCTGCCGACCGCGTTGATGAGGCAGGCGACGTCGTCTCCGACGGTGATCGGTTGCGGGGTCACCACCTTCTCCTCGCCCACCGTCGCCACCGCAGCGCGGCGCACCAGTGCCGCCGAGGCTGCGTCGCTGATCACCGGCGGGCAGCCCGCGGCGCGCTCGAACTCCGCGGTCGCGCCGGACGCCGAGGCGATCGCCGCCGCCACCTCGGCGACACGGTTCAGCAACCGTTCGCGATCCTCCGGGTCGAGGGCGCGCACAGTGCCGCGCAGGCGCACCTCGTCGGCGATGACGTTGAAGGCGCGGCCTCCCTCGACCTGACCGACGGTGACCACCGCCGGGGCGAACGGAGACGTTTCGCGGCTGACGATGCTCTGCAGGGCCAGCACCACGTGGGCCGCGGCCACCACCGGGTCGATGCTGGTGTGGGGCATCCCGCCGTGGCCGCCACGGCCGCGGATGGTGAGACCGAACTCGTCGGCACTCCCGAAGATCGGGCCATCTTTGACACCAACCTGGCCCACCTGCAACGGGGCCCAGAGATGGATGCCGAGCACGTGGTCAACATCAGCGACAGCGCCGTCGTCGATCATCGGAACCGCGCCCGAGGCAATCTCCTCGGCGGGTTGGAAGCAGAGACGCAGCCGCCCCGTCCACGAGCCTCGCAGCGATGCCAGCACGCGCGCAGCGCCAAGGGCCATGGCCACGTGGCCGTCGTGGCCGCAAGCGTGCATCACGCCATCGACCTCGGAGCTGACCACCCGGGAGTCTCCGCGTTCCAGCACCGGAAGGGCATCCATGTCGGCGCGCAACATCAGCGTCGGGCCCTTTCCGCCAGCGCCATCGAGGTCGGCGACCACGCCCGTGCCACCGACCCCGCTGCGCACCCTGTAGCCGAGCTCCTCGCTGCGCCGAGCGGCGATCTCGGCGGTTCGATGCTCGTGCAGTGACAGTTCGGGGTGGCGATGAAGGTCGCGGCGGGTCTCGACCACCTCCTCGCGGACGCTGTCGAGCTCGGATGCGATCCGCGCAGCCAGCTCAGCCACCCGTCTGCGCCCCCACCAGCCGCACCGCCGCCTCCGGGAGCGCAGCGTTGGTCACCACCTGGTCGGCGCCGCGTTCCATGGCCTGGACACGCACCGCGCGCTCGTCATGCTGGCAGAACCCGATCACCCGCACGCCGCCGCGAGCTCGAAGGCTGGCGATGAGCGCCAGTCGCGCCTCGACGTCATCGTTGAGGTCCACGAACACGGTGCCCGCCTCAAGCGCGTCGCCGCTCGCGACCACACTCACATCCACCTTCCCTGCGAGCGCGGCGCGGAGGCGGCTGGCGAACATCAGGTCGTCACTCACCAGAGCCACGTGGGAGGTCGCCATCGCCGCCATCATAGGAGCGCGGCCGCGGCCACCCGCGAAGCGGCTGGCACACTGGCCCCGAAAGAGCATCACAGGCTGGAGACAAAGAATGGAGATCACCACCGTCGGCATCGTCGGCGCCGGGCTGATGGGCTCGGGCATCGCCGAGGTCTGCGCCCGGAGCGGGCTGCGCACGCGAGTCGCTGAAGCGGGAGCCGAGGCGCTCGAGGCAGGGCGGCGCCGGGTGGAACGATCGCTGGACCGCGGCCGCCAGGGCGGCAAGCTCAGTGACGATGACGTCGAGAAGATCAGCCGGCGACTCAGCTTCAGCACCGACCTCGAGGAGCTGAGTGACTGCGACATGGTGGTCGAGGCGATCGTCGAGCGCCTCGCCGACAAGACGGAGTTGTTCGGCAAGCTGGATCGCATCGCGCCGGAGCACTCGATCCTCTCCAGCAACACCTCGTCGCTGCCGATCATCGAGATCGCGCGGGCCACCAACCGCCCCGACCGCGTGATCGGGACGCACTTCTTCAACCCGGCACCGGTGATGAAGCTCCTCGAGGTGGTGCGCACGATTGCCACCAGCGACGAGACACTGGAGGAGACGCGAGCTCTCGGCGAGAAGCTCGGCAAGCGCGTCATCGTCGCACAGGACCGCGGCGGATTCATCGTCAACCTGCTGCTCATCCCCTTCCTCAACAACGCGGTCCGCCTCTACGAGTCCGGGTTCGCGACCAAGGAGGACATCGACGAGGGCATGAAGCTCGGCTGCGGGCACCCGATGGGACCGCTGCAGTTGCTCGACTACATCGGTCTCGACACCGCGCTGTTCGTCTGCGACGCCCTCTACCAGGAGTACGCGATCCGTGATTACGCGGCGCCTCCGCTGCTCAAGCGCATGGTCGCCGCCGGATACCTGGGCCGCAAGAGCGGGCGCGGCTTCTACGAGTACGAGCCTGCTCGCTGACGCCTCAGGCCGGAGGGGGGCTGCCCGGCGCCGGGGTGGGTCGCTGCTGCTCGAGCACGTTGAGGCGCACCGAGTTCAGCAACTCGCCCTCGTGCCAGAACTCGGCGGCATACTCGCCGGGCTCGCCAAGGGTCGGCTGGAGCACGCTGACCGTGGAGACGCTGACCTCGCCGGTGCCGGTCGGGGGCGGCCCCGCCGATTCGAAACGCATGGTGGCCGGCGGCAACACCAGCTTGCCCAGCATGTCGACGAAACGCAGTTCGACGAGGTGGAC
>CATPBU010000151.1 GCA_955652455.1 Candidatus Dormiibacterota bacterium | reverse complement strand
GGGTAGATGAAGCCCGCGAATGGGATGGCGAAAAGGATGTAGACGATGAACTTGGTGCGCTCGAGCATGGTGCCCCACACGATCGCCAGCGACACCGCGCAGAACACGAACTCGAAGAAGAACTTGGCAGCGGCGGGCGCCGTCGACGCGGAGAGCGCGGGCAGGTCCATCGTCGAGCCGGGGTGGAACGATGGCGCGAAGCCGGTGACACCGATGATGCTGTTGGTGAAGCCGGTCGCCGCCCCGAACGCGAATGCGAAGCCGCAGACCCAGTAGACAATCGAGCTGATGCTGAGGTTGACGATGACCTTGGCGACCACCGTGCCCACGTTCTTCATGCGCGTGAAGCCGACCTCGAGCATGGCGAAGCCGGCCTGCATGAACAGCACGAAGCACGCCGCGACGACGACCCACACGGTGTCCGCGGCGATCCCGGCCGCCTGCGTCGCGGTGGTGTCGGCGGCATGCGCGGTCAGCGGCAGAAGGGCGAGCGCGGCGGCCCCCGCTGTGGCGAGTCTGATGCGGGTTCGTCGGTGCAACGGCGTACTCCTCTCCCAGCTATTGGTCGTGTTGCCTAAGACTAGGAAGCACAGGTCACAAGGTTCGATGCGCATGCCGCCACAAGATGCCTGCCGGAATCTTGTGCGCCGAGCACAACGACCGCCAACCGCGGCGCCGTGGGACGCCTTAGCGCGCAGCGGCTGCGGTGCTGGGGAGCACCTCGCGAATCCGCAGGCAGAGATGGAGGTTGAGGCGTGTCGCCGGGTCGTCGAGCTGCAGCCCTCCGATCTCCTCGATCCGCCGCAGGCGGTACAGCACCGTGTTGCGATGCAGGTGAAGGCGCTGGGCTGTGTCGGTCGGGGACCCGTGGCAGTGGAAGTAGGCGTCCAGGGTGTCCATGAGCCCCGACCCGGTGCGATCGTCATACGCGACCAGCGCTCCCGCACTCTGTGAGTAGAAGTCCTCGAGCTCAGCGTGCTGCGTCATGGCCACCAACAGCCTGTGAAGCCCGAGATCGGAGAACGTCGCCACCGCGCGCGGGGCCTTGAGCCGTGCGCTGATGCGAAGGGCATGCTCGGCTTCGCGGTGGGACTGGCGGACACCCTGCGGACCGCTGCGCGGCCGCCCCACCCCGACGATGACCTCGTCACGGAGAGCTGCGGCGCAATCGGCGCGAAGGGCATCGGCGACGAGCCGGCTGCGCTCGGGCGGATCGGCGGCGAGGTCGGGCACCACCGCGCACACGGCTCCGTCATGCGCGGCCAGCAGCGATCCCGCCGCGCTGCGCGCCAGGCAGCGGCGAGCTGCGACGGTCATGGTGTCGAGAGCGCCGGCACTGGTGTTGCGGCCACGGATGACGAGAACGCTGAAGCTCTTGCCCAGCTCGAAACCGAGTCTGCGGGCTCGCTCGGTGGCTCCGACCTCCGACCCGTATGAGCCGTCGAGAAGGGCGGCGACCAGCTCGCCCTCGAGGTCGTCGCGCGCGCGAAGAACGGCACGCTCACGGTCGAGCTCGATGGCGCATGCCGATGCACCGCGGGCTACGGCGACCCGGTCGACCTGGCCCAGCTGATGTTCCTCACCGATCAGCGACACGAACCCGTGGACTCCCTCACGTCCCGGGATGGGCGCGACCAGGCGGCTGCGGCCACGTGGCAGGCCGAACTCGTTGACCGGGGGATCGGCCGCCGGCACCGTCTGCCCTGCGACCCAGCGCAGCAACTCCTCCCCATTGCCGAGCGCGTCGCGCACTGCGCGCGGCAGCTCGCCACACACCGTGCGGAGACTGCCGGTGGCGTCGTGCCATGCCACCGCACGCCCGGTGATCTCGCCGAGGCGCGCCACGATCGCGTCGGCGCCGGCGCCGCCGAGCGCCAGCTGCATCAGCTCCATCTGCAGCTGCTGGGCACGATCGTGGAGCACGGTGCGCTGCTCAACGATGAACCGGACCACTGACTGCTGCATCTCGGTGACGTGGGCGCCGTCGGGAAGCCGGAGCAGGGGCATGTGACGGCGCTCGGCGACGCCAAGGCTCCCTGGTGATGCGTCGCCGACTATCCCGACCGCAACGCCACCCTTCTCGGCGAGGCCGTTCATGACGTCAGCGAGGTCGAGCCGCTCGTCGAGCAGGCGGATCGACGTCACCGGGACCAGGGCCATCTCACCGCCCTTGATGGCCTCGAATGCCGGTGGACGGGTCCGCAGCGTCGTCGCCCATTCGACGCGACGGTCGAGCCCGGCGCCACCTCCGAGGAGCTCGGTGCCGGGCGGCAGCGCCCCGCGCCACACGTCGCGCACAGTGATGAGCGCGCTCTCCATCAGCGCCGCCCCGGTGTCAAACGGCGGCCCATCTCAGGCACGCTCCAGGTAGCGCTCCAGCTCCCACCCGGTGACCTGCCCGCGGTACTCACGCCACTCCGCGCGTTTGGCCTCGAGGAAACGATCGGCCAGGTTGTCGCCAAGTGCGTCACGAACCACGTCGTCGTCGGCGCACGCATCAACTGCATCCTTGAGGTTGTCGGGCAGCAGACCGACGTTGCGTCTCTCCAGCTCGACCTCGTCGAACCCGTACAGCGCCTCCTCGACCGGCGGTGGCAGCGGGAGGCGGCGCTCGACTCCATCAAGACCGCAGCGCAGCATCACCGCGAACGCCAGGTAGGGATTGCATGAGGGATCCGGACTGCGAAGCTCCACGCGCGCCGCCAGGGTGCGCGACACGTGAGGGACTCGTATGAGCGCGCCCCGGTTGGTGCGCGCCCAGGACAGGAAGATCGGCGCTTCGAGCCCGCGCACCAGCCGCTTGTACGAGTTCACCAGCGGGGCGAGCACCAGGCACATCCCCGCCGCATGATGCAGCTGGCCTGCGATGAAGTGTTTGGCGACGTCGCTGAGCCCGTAGTCGTCGGCGCCGGCGAATGCGTTGCCGCCACCACTGCGTCCGAGGCTCTGGTGAACGTGCATCCCGCTACCGGGCTGATCGTTGAATGGCTTGGGCATGAAGCTGGCGATGAGGCCGGCGCGCTGCGCCACCGCCTGCATGGCGAGCCTGAAGGTGACCACCGCGTCGGCGGCGGCGAGTACCTCGCCCGCGCCGAGGTCGACCTCATGCTGACCGGGCGCCACCTCGTGGTGGGCGCTGTTCACCTCGACGC
>CATPBU010000150.1 GCA_955652455.1 Candidatus Dormiibacterota bacterium | reverse complement strand
TGGATCGGCCTGCGCAGGTCGAGCGTGCGGTCGTCGACAGCCGCCTCCAACGCCGCCGTGCCGAGTAGCGTCAATCCCGCCTCGCCTTCGCGGATGGCGACGACGGCCGGCTCCGCAATCACGGTTGCCTCGCCGCGCGTCACCACCCGGACCGTCGACGTGCCCAAATCGACGCCGAGCTTTTTGCCGAGCACAGGTCGCTCTAGTCGCCGATTACGCCGCTGAAATCGCGCGCCGCGGTGTCGCCGTCGCCGCTGACTGTCACCCGCTCGATGTCGGCGCCAAGCGCGCGCAGCTTCTCTTCGAGGGCCTCGTAGCCGCGGTCGAGGTGATACACGCCGTCGAGCTCGCTGGCGCCGTGCGCGCAGAGGGCAGCGATCACCAGCGCCGCCCCGGAGCGGATGTCGGGTACCGTGGCGCGGGTCGGCTTGAGCTCCACGGGACCATCGATGATCGCGCTGCGACCCTCGACGCTGATGCGCGCACCGAACCGCAGCAGTTGGGGCACATGACGGAACCGGTTCTCGTACAACGCTTCACTGATGATGCTCACGCCCGTCGCCTGGGTCATCAGGGCGCAGAACTGCGGTTGCAGGTCGGTGGCAAACCCGGGGTGGGGCCAGGTGGTGACGTCAACCGCATGCAGCGGCGCACTCCTGACTCGAACGTGACTCGCACCCTCGACGACGTCGGCGCCGGCGCTGCGCAGTTTGCGGATCAACCAGCGGACGTCACTGGTGCGCATCCGGTCGACGAGAACGTCGCCTCCGGTGGCTGCGGCGGCGATCATGTACGTGCCGGCCTCGACGTAGTCGCTGGTAACGCTGTGGGTGGTGCCGTGCAGGAGGCCGGGCTGGCCTTCGATGACGATCAACTCCGTGCCGGCACCGGTGATGTGCGCACCCATGCCAACCAGGCAGCGCACCAGGTCGAACACGTGCGGCTCACGGGCCGCGTTGGAGATGACGGTGATTCCCTCGGCGAGCACAGCGGCCATGATCAGGTTCTCGGTGCCGGTGACTGTCGGCATGTCGAGGTCGATGCGCGCGCCCCGCAACCGGCTCGATCGGGCGGTGTACAGGTCGGGCAGCTCGTCGACGTCGGCGCCCATCAGCCGCAGTCCCTCGAGGTGTTGTTCGACACGCCGCATGCCGATATCGTCTCCGCCCGGCCGAGCGATTGCGGCATCGCCGGCGCGTGCGATCAGCGCTCCGAACAGGAGGAAGGACCCGCGCATCCGCCGGGTCAGCTCGGCGCCGATCTCCCTCGAGGAAACCCTGCCGGCATGCAGCCGCCACGATGACGTCGAGAGCCGATCGACCTGGACGCCGAGATGGCGCAGCATCGCCGCCATCGCCTCGATGTCCTCAATATCAGGCACATTGCGCAACTCCAGTGGCTGGTCGGTCAGCAGTGCCGCGGCCATCACTGGCAAGGCGGCGTTCTTGCTTCCCGAGATCGACACGGTGCCGTGCAGCGGTCGAGGTCCGGCAATGCGGAGGAGGTCCATCAGCGCCGTAAACGTAGCCCAGTGGGGGTCGGTTCTGCGGCGCCAACGGCAGATCCATCGACGGATCGGCGACACTGGGAGACCGGATCACGACATATTCGGAGTGACAGGACGATGGCGACCGCTACCGCGAGCTCCGTGGGCAGAATCGAGAGCCTCCTCGGCGACGAGGCGCGCAGCCTTCTCGAGCATCGCTGCGAGACCGTGCCGAGGGCCATGCTCCATCTGCCCGGACCCGACTTCGTCGGTCGCGTTCTCACCCCGAGCGACCGCAACGTCCGCGTGCTGCGCAGCCTACAGAGCCTGTTCGACCACGGCCGTTTGGGCGGCACCGGATACGTCTCGATCCTCCCCGTCGACCAGGGCATCGAGCACTCGGCGGGCGCATCCTTCGCCCCCAACCCCGAGTATTTCGACGGCGAGAGGCTCGTCGAGCTGGCGGTCGAGGGCGGATGCAATGCTGTGGCCTCGACGTTCGGCGTGCTCGGCTCGGTTGCGCGGCGCTGGGCGCATCGCATCCCCTTCATCCTCAAGCTGAATCACAACGAGCTGCTCACCTACCCCAACCGCTTCGACCAGGTGATGTTCGGCGACGTCCAGCAGGCGTGGGAGCTGGGCGCCGTCGCAGTGGGCGCCACCATCTACTTCGGTTCGGAGCAGTCGATGCGGCAGCTCCAGGAGGTCACCGAGGCGTTCCATGAGGCGCACGAGCTTGGCATGGCGACCGTGCTCTGGTGCTACCTGCGCAACGACGCATTCAAGAAGGACGGCGTCGATTACCACAGCGCCGCCGACCTCACAGGGCAGGCCAACCACCTCGGCGTGACCATCCAGGCCGACATCATCAAACAGAAGCTCCCCACCAACAACGGCGGCTTCACAGCGCTCAACTTCGGCAAGACCTCTCCCGCGGTGTACGACAAGCTGACCAGTGACAGCCCGATCGACCTGACCAGGTACCAGTTGCTCAACTGCTACGCGGGACGTTCGCCGCTGATCAACAGTGGCGGTGAGTCCAAGGGCGCCGGCGACCTCGCCGAGGCGGTGCGCACCGCGGTCATCAACAAGCGCGCCGGCGGCACCGGGCTGATCAGCGGCCGCAAGGCGTTCCAGCGCCCCATGGCCGATGGAATCGATCTCCTCAATGCCATTCAGGATGTCTACCTCCTGGACGAGATCACCGTCGCATGACGGACTGGAAGCGACCAGGCGACGGCGACATCGAGATCGCTGCTCCGGCCGTTGAGTCCGGCGCTGCCACCGCGGTCGGCGAGCGCAGCGGCGCCGGGGAGGAGCTCGTCGAGGACGGCGACCGAATTGACGTCGCAGAGAGTGACGAGGTGGTGCGCAGCAAGACCCGAGCGCGGCCGAGCAACGTGACCGTGCTGCTCGGCGTCATCGTCGTCGTTGTGGTCGCCCAGGCGGTCATCAGCTGGCTGTCCTTCGACGTCACCCGGCAGCTACGAGACCAGTCGGTGATCGCCAGCGGGCTGCAGCGATGTCTCATCCAGGCGCAACTCAACGAGAACACCAGCACCGATCCATCCGGGGCCGCTTACAAGACGGCCGTCCAGCGCTGCCTCAACAAGTAAGCCTGTCAGCCCGGCTTGGAGAGGCCGGCGAGTCCCGACGCACCAGCTCGCTCAAGGGCGCGATCGACGAGCAACGGTACCGCCGGCCCCATCGTCTCGAAGCCCTCCCCCACCGTCATGCCCATGAGGAACCGGGCGTGAATGCCCTCGGCGATGATCGCCAGCTTGTAGTGGCCCAGCGCGATGTACCACTCGAGAGCAGCCAGGTCTCGTCCGCTCTTGGCCGCGTACGCGGCGATCAGCTCGTCTCGGGTGAGGAATCCAGCGCCGAGGTTGCCGCGTGCTCCGGGGTGGACACCGGCGGCGGGGTCATCAGGGTCGTCGACCCAGTACACGATGAGCAGTCCGAGGTCGCAGAGCGGGTCGCCGACCGTGCTCATCTCCCAGTCAACGACCGCCGCGATCCGCCCCGGGTCGTCGGGGGCGAAGATGACGTTGTCGAAGCGGTAATCCCCGTGGACGATGCCCGGCGCAGACTGCTCCGGGATTGCGGCGAGCAGCCTGCGGTGCAGCTCCTCGAGGGCGGGCAGCTCTCGCGTCGTGGACGCCTCCCACTGCTGCCACCAGCGGCGCACCTGCCTCTCGAGGAAACCGGTGGGCCGGCCGAAGTCGGCAAGGCCAACGCTCTCCGAGTCGACGGCGTGGAGCGCGAGCAGGACATCGATGAGCGCGGTCGACATCGACTGCCGCGTCCGGCGGCTGTCGGGCCAGATGGCCGGCAGCCGCTCGCGCACGACCTGCCCGTCGACGAAGTCCATGACGTAAAACGGCGCTCCGATCACCGAGGGGTCATCGCAGAGCGCGATGGTGGCCGGCACCGGGATGCCGGTGCCCTGCAGCGCGCTCATCACCCGCCATTCGCGAGCCATGTCGTGGGCGGTGGGCAGCACGTGCGCCAACGGTGGCCGTCGCACCACCCAGCGCCTCAAGCCGTCACTCACCACGTAGCTGAGGTTGGAGCGCCCGCCGGCGATCACCTGACCAGCCAACGGACCAGCAAGGTCGCCGACCTGTTCACCGAGGAACCCGCTGAGCGCGTCGAGATCGAGACCGGGGAGGCCGTCCATCGCCGCGCTAGCCTACATACACTCAGCCAGTCGAGATCGAAACCAGAGGCAGAGGTGGATCATGGCCGCAGACGGCAAAGGGCGGGGCACGCACGACGACCCGTGGAAGCTGACAACGCCGAGTGGCTCTTCGGAGTACGCGATGTACCGTGATCCCACCCTCGATCCGCCGGCGATCGTGTGCCAGGTGGGAACCACGCAGTTGCGCTACCAGCTCAGCGCGATCGAGGACCTGCACGCCTGGCTGAAGGAGCAGGGTGGCTGGGTGCCGCTGGGCAGTGCCGACGAACAGAAGCCCGCAGCCGACGGAACTGTGGAGGCATGGGGACGCTCACCGGACAACCCGGTGGGCGGGTGGTACGGCCTCAAGAAGGGGCTGCGCGGCCGCTTCGGTATGTACATGCCGCCGCTGCTCGAGGCTCTCGGCCTTGCCGAGGTCGAGCACAATCCGCGCAACAACCGGATGCGCGCGCTGTAGGGCGACCCGGTAGAGCAGCGCACGCGACCTCTACTCCTGGTCGCGACGACTGTGGCGGTGGCGGCGGATCTCGGCCACGCGCAGCCTGAAAAGCGATCGCTCGAGGGCGACGGACGCCTCGGCATCGCCCGGGTCCTGCGCCAGCGCCTCCTGAGCGGAGCGCCGGGCCTCCTCCGCGGCGGCCTCGTTGATGTCCTCCGCTCGCTCAGCCACGTCGGCGAGGATCAGAACCTTGTCGGGCAGGACCTCGAGAAACCCGCCGGCAACGAAGAAGAACTCCTCGTGGCCTTGATTGCGGACCATGATCTCGCCGGTCCGCAGAGGGGTCAGGAGTGGAATGTGGCGCGGCAGGACGCCGAGGTCGCCCTCAAGGCCGGGCGCGACAACGAAATCCGCCTCCTGGCTGAGCACGCGGCCCTCAGCGGTGACCAGCTCCACCTGCAACTTCGCCACTAGCTGCGCTTCCTCTTCTCAGCCGGCTTGTCCTCCGCCGGCTTCTTCTCCGCGGCCGGCTTCTCCTCGGCCCAGGACATCAGCGCCGCAAGACAGCAGACAAGGAGTCGATTCATTTGGATGGAATTATAGCGTGTGGCGCCTGTATTTTAAAATGGATCTAGTGTTCCGACTCGCCCTGTGGTTTGCGGCCGCCGTTTTCCTCTCCGCGCAAACCGCACAGAATGTGCTGCTGGTAATTAACCAGGCCTC
>CATPBU010000149.1 GCA_955652455.1 Candidatus Dormiibacterota bacterium | reverse complement strand
GCGGTCGAGATGACCCGGCGGCTGGCTGGCTTAACCGCTGTCGACCTGCCGGTCGTCGGGTCGACGACTGCCTGGACCGCATGCGGTTGGACCCACACCCCGCCGTTGCCAACTGCGTTGACCGCGGCAAGGATCTCGATCGGGGTCACCTGGATGTGCTGCCCGAATGCGGCCTCGGCGAGGTCGAGTGGGCTCTGGCTGCCCTGGGCGGCCAGCGGCACATTCTGCTCGCCGGCCAGGTCGACCCCTGTCGGCGCGCCCACGCCGAACGACAGCAGGTTGCTGTAGAACGCATTGGGGCCCATCAGCTGACCGATCTTGATGGCGCCGTTGTTGAGCGACTCGTCGAGCACATACTGCATGTTGATGGTGCCGTGCGCGCGATTGTCCCAGTCGTGGATGGTGGCGCCGTCGATGGTCGTTGGACCCTCGTTGAAGGTGTACCCGGGGGTGATCGCGTGGGTGTTGAGGCCCCCCGCGAAGGTGATCACCTTTTCGACCGATCCCGGCTCGTAGACGTTCGACACGGCGAGGTCGCGGAGGTTTCCGAGCGGCGTGCTCCAGTAGGCGTTGGCGTCGTACGTCGGGGCCTGCGCCCACGCCTTGATGACTCCTGTCTTGGTGTCCACCATGATCAGCGTCCCGGACTCTGCCTGGGCACTGGCGACACCCTGGGCGAGTGCCTGTTCGGCCCAGTACTGCAACTGGGCGTCGAGCCCGAGCTGAAGGTCCTGACCGTTGCGTGCGTCCGACTGCGGATCGCTGCTCAGCGTGATCGAGTTGCCGGTCACATCCCGGACGGTCGACTGGCGACCGTCGCTGCCGTGCAGGACGGACTCGTAATATGACTCGACGCCGTATTGGCCATGGCCGTCGCTGTTGACGTAGCCGAGGAGGTTGGCTGCGAAGGAAGCGCCCTGGACGGGTGAAGGCTCATAGACCCGCTGCGCAGCGGGTTCGACGACGATGCCGGGAAGGTTGAGTGCGGACAGCCTGTCGGTGACAGCCTGGGAAACGGCCTTGGCCAGATACACGAACCGGGTCTGCTCCGAGATGAGGCCGAGGATCTTGGTCTCGTCCGCCGACAGCACCGGCGCCAACCGGCGGGCGACATCGCCGCGAGTGGCCACCGCGATCAGGCCGGGGTCTGCGTAGACGTCGTAGACGGTGCGGTTGCTGACCAGCACCCGCCCGGTGCTGTCGAGGATGCGGCCGCGCGTGGCCGGGATGACGACCGACTTCTGGTGAAGCGCGGTTGCCTTGGCGGCGAGGGCTGTGTGCTGGCGCACCTGCACGTCCAACAACCGCACGCAGACTGTGGTCGCCATCGCCGCAAAAGCCAGCACCAGCCACATGCCGCGGTGGCGGAAGTCCGGGGCCTCGGGAGCGAACCAACCGCGCACTCCAGGCGGCGTCCTGTCGTAGCGGCGCGGGCTCACTGCCCGGCGCCGTGGCTCGAGGAGTGGACACCGAAGGCGCTCCCCACGCTGGCGACGAACTGTTGCAGCGGGTCACCGCCACCTGGCTGGGCTGCGATCAGCGGGCCGGGAATGTTCACCACCGGCTTGAGCGGCACGTTGACGTATGACCAGCGCCCCGCCGGACGCATGCCGAGTTTTTGAGCCGCGGCGACGATTCGCTCGGCGCTCTCGAGGCGAGCCAGCTCATCGCCGAGCCCCGCGTCCTGGCTGCGCAATTGCTGATTCTGCTGGGACAGCACCACGGCCTGGTACGTGGCCGAGGTGGAGTGAGCGGTCTGGCTGACATAGGCGACGCCCACCCCGGCAAACGCCGCGATCAGCGGAAGCAGCGGGAGGGGCGTGCGCGGACCACCGCGACGCAGGCGGGTCCGGCGGGCGGGCGACTCGTCGAGCGGGACACCGGCGATGTCGTCCGCAGGCAGGTGAAGGCGTGTCTTTCTGGGCAAAGCCCGGATCTCCGTATGGGTGAAGCGGTGGATGGGTGACGGGAGCGGACGGGCCGACGGGGTGCGGTTCAGCGCGTGTCGTCGAGCTTCTCGGCGATGCGCAGCCGGGCGGATCGGGCTCGCGGATTGGTCGCGAGCTCGGCGGCGTCGGGCTTGATCGCCTTGCGGCTGAGGAGGAGAAGAGAGGCCCGGTGAGCGCAGGTGCAGTGGGTCTGTTGGGGCGGACATAGACAGTTCTGTGCTGCGACGTGGAGTGCGTTCTTGACAATGGTGTCCTCGAGGGAGTGGAAGGAGACAACCCCAAGACGCCCACCGGGCCGGATGATGCGAATGGCTGCCTGCAGTCCCGCGGTGAGGCTCTCCAACTCGTGGTTGACCTCGATGCGGAGTGCCTGGAATGTGCGCGTCGCCGGGTGGATCCGCTTCGGCCAGAAACGCCTCGGGATGGTGCGCTCGACCACCTCACTCAGCTGCGACGTGGTGGAGATGGGGCGCTGTCCGCGGCTGCGGACGATCGCCGCCGCGATCCCACGGGCGAAGCGCTCGTCTCCGTAGGTGCGGATGAGTGCCGCAAGGTCGGCCTCCGGCCAGTTGTTGACGATGTCTGCCGCGTTGACACCCGAACCGGAGTCCATGCGCATGTCGAGCGGACCAGGGAGGCGGAAGCTGAAGCCCCGCAACGGGTCGTCGAGTTGCAGGGAGGAGATGCCGAGGTCGAGGATTACACCATCGACAGTCGAAATACCATGCTCGGCGGCGATCGACTCCATGTCGGCGAAGTCGCCCTGGGCCGGGATCATGGCGTCGCCGTGGTCTGCGAAGCGCTGTCGCGCCAGGGCCACCGCGGCCGGATCGCGATCGATCGCAAGGATGTGCCCGCCGGGGAGGACGCGTTCGAGGAACGCGGCGACGTACCCGCCGGCACCGAGGGTGCCGTCGATGTAGGTCTGCCCCGAACGGGGCTGCAGGCTCTCTATGAGGGGGTGTAGAAGGACCGGCCGATGACCCGCCGCCTCAGGCGTCGGGCCACCGGGCGTGGCGGGGGTGTCGTCGTCCATGCCGGCCACGATCGACATGGATACCCTTTTCGTCGTTGGTGCGGATGGATGGGGTCACGCGCTGTCGTCCGGCACGGCTGGGCCGGAGCGACCAACTCGATCGCCCAGCTCGGTGAAGGTCTGCGCATCGAGGCCTCCCCGTTCGGCGTCCCAGACCGCGTCTCCGACGATCTCCACCACGTTGGAGACGCCGACGAAGACGGCGTGATCCTCGATGCGGGCGAAGCTGCGGTGTTCGGGTGTCAGCAGGATGCGACCCTGGGCATCGACTTCGACCTCGCGCGCGCCAGCGTAGAGGTGACGCATGAAGAGGCGTTGCTCGGCCGAGCTTTCCGCGGTGAGCCTGAAGTGCTGCTCGTACTCCTGCCATTCCTGGGCGGGCCTGATCACGAGACGGTTCTCCGCGCCGGGGGCAAGCACCGCACCGGCCAGGTCGCGACGGAATTGAGCCGGGAGGGCGACGCGACCCTTGGAGTCGACGGCATGGCGGAAGCTTCCGTAAAACACGCCTCAGACCCACCGATCACGTCGCTGCCGCCAGTTGCGCACATTCGTGCCTCTTTGCCCCACTTTTCACCACTTCGCCCCACCAGTGGCCGGAAAGGTAGCAGTCCGAACTCAACGCGTCAATGCGAACAGATGTGCTTGTACATCTCTTCACACGCCACGAGTCACATCCCTGCCGCGGGCATCCTCCAGACATCCACCCCAAGTTCGTGCTCGGGCGCGACGCCGGCCAGCCACGTGGCGAACTGAATGGCCGCGCTGTGTGAGCCGGATTGGAACGGGCCCACAACGATGAGGCTGACGCCGCGTCCGCGGAGGTCGGACAGCATCGCTGCGCGGACGGCCGGCGTGCGCGGGATCGGGGACACAGCGTTCAGCGAGACGTTGTACGACTCGGCGGTGACTGCTGTGCCAGTCCCGCCCACTGTGGCAGTGCCGTCCGGACCGACGATGTAGATGTAACCGCCGACCATCGAGTAGCTGTAGCGCGCCTCCGCCTGCCACAGCATGGGATTGGCGATGGGCTCCTCGGCCGGGTATGGCAGCACGAGCACGGTTCGGCCGTCGAGCACTGCGTGACCGGCGTCGGACGTGAAGAGCGCGGGCGCGGTCGCGGCGGTGGCGCCCAGCGGCACCACGGGAAACAGCGACGCCCCGGCGACAACCACAGCAAGCCCGGCCCGCAGCCGCGACTGTCCGTGGCGCACGTGGCGCTCGATGAACACAGCGATCATCAGCGCCACACCCAGGTCGACGAAGACCGACATCCTCTCGGTGAGCACGTTGCTGAGGATCGGCACCCGGGACACCAGCAGCCATGGCAGCGGGATGGGGTTGATCTGGCCGCCGACATGGAGGTGAGCGCCGAGGCTGAGAACCAGCATGCACGCGGTGGCGATCGCGATGACGCGCATGATCGAATCTCGGCGGTCGAGCCAGATCGCGACGCCGCACAGAGCGATCACCGGCACGCCGAGGAAGCCCGTCCATTCCTCCGGGTCACGCACCGAGGCGGGAGTGAGACCGGTGAGGAAAGTCGGTGAGAGCAGGTTCTCCTTGGTCGGGATCACGAGGTTGGCGATGTCTGTCGCGCGCGCGGCCGGTGCGCCAATCACCGTGTCGAGCGGGATCGCGTGAGGGCCGAACAACTGGAACCACAGCGGGTAGGCGCAGAGCGCCACCGCCACCGCGGCGGCCACCCCAAGGCCGCGGAGCACGTGACCTGCGGACGATCGCACCGCGCTGCGATGGGTTGCCGCCAGCACCGCCACGATGACACCCGCTGCGATCAACGTCGTCAGCATCAACTCGGACGAGAGGGCAAACTCAAGGCCGCAGGCAGCGCCGATCAGAGCACCCACCCGGCTCGCCGGGTAATGCCGTCGCACCACCAGCTCGTCGACGAGGATGAGCAGCAGCGGAATCATGAAGCAGCCGACCAGGTGCAGTTGGCCGAGCAGGTGACCGGTGATGAAGGGGCTGAACACGAAGATCGCACCGGCGATGAAGGCTGGGATGGCGCCAACGCGTGCGCAGCGGCGTGCCAGCAGGAACGTCGTGACGCCGTCCAGTGCCAGCGCCAGCGTCACGGCGACGTTGTAGGCCACAACCGGTCCCCACACCGCGACAACTGGAGACAACAGGACTCCCCACGGTGTTATCGCCGGACCCCAGAGAAGGTTGACGCCTGTTGGCGGATTTATCACCCCTGACTGCAACAGGCTCTCGCCGTGGCCGAGCGCGTGAGCCGGCCAGCCAAGAAACCACATGTCCATCAAGGCGTCGCCGCCTGAGCCGGGATACGCGTGAGCCGGATTGAGCCACGCGGGGAAGACGTACCCGATGGCCAGGATGAGAAAGGCAAGTGCAGCTGCAACCGTCGGTGACCCGCGGAGACGTCGCGCTGCGCTGGACACGCGCGGACCATACACCGGGATTCGCCGGCCCGCGGACGGGTTACCATCAACTGGCAAGCCGGCCGGACGGCCGCGGGCGCTTGTCGTCCGAGGAAAGTCCGGGCTCCACAGAGCAGGGCGCTGGGCAACACCCAGTCGGGGTGACCTGAAGGAGAGTGCCACAGAAATGACACAGCCGGGG
>CATPBU010000148.1 GCA_955652455.1 Candidatus Dormiibacterota bacterium | reverse complement strand
TGGCATGGGAGCGGGACCTGCTCGGCATGTACCTCAGCGACCATCCGCTGCGGCGCATCGCATCGACGTTGCAGGAGCGCGTCGACACCTCGATCACCGAGCTCGGTCCGCACCTCGACGGCCTGGTGGTACAGGTGGGTGGGTGCATCCGCGACGTGCGCGCGTTCGTGCCGCGCAAGAGCACCACCGGCCAGCGCATGGCCTTCCTGCAGATCGAGGACCTCACCGGCGCGTGCGAGGTGGTCGTGTTCAACCGCGTCTTCGAAGAGGTTGTCGAGCTGCTGCGGCCCGATGCGGTCATCATCGTCCGCGGCAAGGTGGAGGTGGGGCGCTCCGGGGTCAACGGTGGCGCCACGGGCGGCGGCGACGATGACGAGCGCGATGCCGAGCCGGCCAAGATCCGCGCTGACGCCATCTTCGCGATGGATGACGTGCGGCTGGTTGCCTGGCGGCGCAACTCCACGGTACACATCCGCATGTCGCGCAACCAGCATCACCTGGTCGGCCCGCTGCACCACGCGATTGCCGAGCACCGCGGCGACGCGCCTGTGGTCGTCCAGGTCGAGAGCACCGACTCGATCGACGACGTCGCGCTGGCCGGCGGCTTTTCGGTCGAGCCCGGTCCCGGCCTCGAGCGCGCCGTGGAAGCGCTGCTCGGGCCCGGCACCTACCGGGTGGACACACGCCGTGACCGCGCCCCGGAACGCGAGACCTGGGGTGCCGGCCGCCGCGGTTGAACTACAGCTAGAACGCGCCGACGGCGTTGAAGAACGCGGAGCCGGCGAAGTACAGCACCAGGAAGACCAGGAAGGCGAGGGCGGCGCCACCATCGATGGCGGCGCTGCGCGGAACCACGCTGGCGAATGGTCGTACCAGCGGATCGCTGATCCGGCGGATGCCCATGACCAGCGGATGCCATGGATCGGCGTGGAAGAACGAGAAGACCAGCCGCACGAACAGCACGATGCAGAAGACGATGATGATGGTGAGCGTCAGCTGGCGCACGATGCCGAGGAGCGCCCCGACCGGCGACACCCCGGCCCCGAGGATCAGCGAGACGATCACGCGGTTGAGCACGTACAGGACCAGGAGCGCGAGCAGCGGTGAGAAATCCATGCCGCTGAAGGTCGGGAGGATGCGCCGGAACGGACGCAGGATGGGGTCGACGATGCGGCGCAGCCAGCGCGCGATCGGGTTCCACGGGCTAATCGGCAGCCAGGTGAGCAGGATTCGCGCGAAGATGAGCAGCTCGAGGATGTTGAAGACCGCGTTGACGAGGGTGATCAGGGAGTCGGTGCTCATGGCCTGATGTGTTGCCCCCGCGCCTGTGCCGGCGATTCCCCAGCCACCACATGCGCTTCCGCCGGTACTTCCGCGTCAGGCGGTTGCTCGACAGCGGCAATATCGATAGAAGTGTTCGCAGTGCGCCGCCACACCACGTACACGATGGGCGACACCACCAGCAGGATCACCAGCGCGGTCCACTGCGCCTGGTGGAGGCCGAGCGCCAGCACCGGTTCACTCGACCGGAACTGGAAGAGGATGAGCTGGCTGATCGCATAGAGCGGGATGTAGGCCACAGCGAGTGCGCCAACGCGCACGCGCCGCCGGAGCAGGGCGAGCAGGATCAAGCCGATGACGATGGTGCCGAGCGCCTCGTACACCGCGGCCGGTTGGTAAAACCATGGGCCACCCGGATCGTTGACAAGGTGAAATCCCTGCTGTAGTACCGCGTGGGGGTTTGCGTAACCGGTCGCCCAGGGCACGGTGCTCTGAGGTCCGAGGATGTCGCCGTTGATGACGTTGCCGATCCTGCCGATCGGCTGACCGACCACCGCGAAGATCACCGCGGCGTCCCAGAACAGCCACGATGACAGCCGGTAGCGTCGCGCCAGGACGGTGACGGTGGCGAGGCCGGCGATGATGGCGCCGAAGAAGGCCATGCCGCCCTCCCACACGGCGATGATCCGGATCGGGTCGCGAAGGTAATCACCGAGGTTGGGCTGCTGGATGACGTAGTAGAGGCGACCGCCGAGCAGGCCGAAAATGATCGTCCAGACCAGCGCACGCTCCGCGGTCTGACGGCTGATACCGCGCGGCTCGAGGTACGGGAGGACGCCGTACCGGAACGCCACCAGGAAAGCCACCGCGTACATCACGCCGTACCAGTGCACGGAGATGCTGCCGATGTGGATCACCGGGTCGATGTCGATGGTGATGGTTCCGAGGGCAGCGTGCAGCGCTGGAGCGAGCATTCAGCGATCATCTCCCACGCGTGGCTGTACTCGCAGGATCCTGTACCCGTCGTGCGAGGCGACTCGCCGGGTGGGGTAGCCCTCAGCAGCCAGCCAGGCCGCCAGCGAGTCCGAGCCCAGATGCCTGTGCACCACGAAGTGGGCGGCGCCGTCCGGGCTGAGGCGGTCGAGCCAGCCGGTCAGCAGCGGGTGCAGCCGCGCCAGCCCGATCCGCACCGGCGGGTTCGAATAGATGGCTGCGAACCGCAGCTCGGCCTGGACCTCCTCCGGAGCGGCCACGACCACGTTGGCGGCGCCGGCGGCGCCAGCGTTGCGGGCAGCCAGTTCGAGGGCCCGCCGATTGACGTCAACAGCCCAGACCCGCGCGCGCGGCGAGCGCAGGGCGAGCGTCACGGCGATCGGTCCGTACCCGGTGCCGATGTCGAGAATCTCGCCGCTCCGAGGAGGCGAAGGCGCGCGCCGGAGCAGGAAGACCGTTCCCGGGTCGACACCGCCGCGACCGAACACGCCCGTGTCCGTCGTCAGCGGCAGCTCGAGGTCGGGGAGACGCAGGGTGACCGGTCGCGGTCGCGACGCCGTCTGCGGATCGCGATCGAAGTAGTGAGGCACCGCGGTGATTGTCTGCCGAACATCAGCGCGCCGGCCGCGCCCACCACCGCTCGATCAAGAACCGTAAAGGAATGGAAACGTTTGAACAGCGTTTTCTGCCCCGAACGTCATACTCGCGGGCGTGATCCAGGCACTCACCGGCCTCCAGTGGGCGGTCGCGGCGGCGCTGGTGCTCCTCGGCGTGGTGACGATCCGCGACTGGACCCGCTACCGCGATCGCAGTCGCCTGTGGCTGGCCGTGGCGGTTGGCACACTGGGCGTTGTCGGTGTGCTTGGCCGCGTCACCGGGGTGACGGGTACGCCAGGAATCGTGCTTAGCGGCGTCCAGATCGCACTTTTCATGGCGTCTGCCTTCGCCTTCGTGCTGTTCCGTGACAGCCTGATCCCGGCGAGGCGTCACACCGTGGCCATCCTTGCGGCGATCACCGTGGCCGTCTCGATGGCCGCCTTCGCAGTCGGCCTCGGCGACACCTTCACGAACCAGCAGGGCATCGCTGTGAAGGGCATCGCCCTGTTCATCGACGTCGCCCTGCTGCTCAGCTGGTCGGCGCTGGTGGGCACGTCGATCGTCCAGTTGGCGCGCGCGTCCGGTTCGCTGCCGAGCGTGCAGCGGGCCCGCCTGCGGTCGCTCACCGCCGGGTTCGCCGGCATCGTGCTCGCCATCATCGCGTTGGCGCTCGCTGCCGGCGCGGGCCCGAACACGGGCTACGAGCACGGCGTCGAGGCACTGGTGCTTCTCTCGATGCCGCTCCTCGCGGTGGCGTTCTCCCCGCCGGGCTGGTTGCGGCGGGTGTGGCGCGAACGCGAGGAGGCGGAGTTTCGTGGCGCTGTCAATGACCTGCTTCTGTACTCGCCCGACGTCGCCACGCTGGCGCGGCGGGGGACCGAGTGGGCGTCGCGGCTGCTTGGCGGCGGTGGTGCCCTGATCGCGCTCGACTCTCAGCTGATGGGCGCCCATGGCCTCGATGCCGAAGCGGCCACCAGGCTCTGCAGCGAGGTCGACAACGTCCGCCATCTTCAGAAGCGCTCTTTCACCAGCTCACTGGGCCCGACCGCCGTGATCCCCCTGCGGTCGCGCGCCGGCGACGGGTATATCGCCGTGGTCGCCGGTCCGTTCACGCCGCTGTTCGGCGACGAGGAACTGTTGCGGCTCGATCAGTACGGGGTGGCCATCACCGTCGCCCTCGACCGCAACAGCCTGATCGAGGGTCTGCGGCGCCACGCCGAGTTGCTCGACCTCGCCTACGACGCGGTGTTCAGCTGGGATTTCAACACCCGCGGCATCCAGTACTGGAACAAGGCCGCGACCGAGCTGTATGGCTACGCCGCGACCGAGGTTGTCGGGAGGGATCCCCAGCTTCTGCTACACATCGTCTACCCCGCGCCGCTCGATGGAATAGTTGCCTCGCTGTGCGAGAACGACCACTGGGAGGGCGAGCTGAGGCTAGAGACCAGGGACGGTCGAGTCATCCCGATCAGTGCCCGCTGGGCACTGCAGCGCGACGCCGCGGGCGAGCCGGTGTCGGTGCTCGAGATCAACCGCGACATCAGCAACGAGAAGCGAGTCGCCGACGCGCTGCGCCGCGCACTGGAAACGGCCGAACAGGCCAGCAACGCCAAGAGTGAATACCTCTCGCGGATGAGTCACGAGCTGCGTACCCCGTTGGCGGCGATGCTCGGTTTCAGCGACCTGCTCGAGCTGCGCGAGCCGCGCTCGGACCAGGTGCAGGCGATCGACGCCATCCAGCGTGCCGGCGCACACCTGCTCAGCCTCGTCAATGACGTTCTCGATATCGCAAGGATCGAGTCCGGCCGCGAGAGCCTGTCGCTCCAGCCTGTCGATGTGCGCGCCGCGCTCCAGGAGTGCGCGGGACTTGTGGCCCAAGCCGCGGAGGAGCGCGGGATTGAGCTCTCGGTGCGCTCCGAGTTCGCGGATGGCATGTTCGTCAGCGCCGACCGCCAGCGTCTCAACCAGGTCATGCTCAACCTGCTGAGCAACGCGATCAAGTACGGGGACGCGGGCGGTCACGTCTCCATCGGCGCCGTCGCCTTCGAGGGGGACGTGGTGATCGAGGTGACC
>CATPBU010000147.1 GCA_955652455.1 Candidatus Dormiibacterota bacterium | reverse complement strand
CGCTGCCGATGATTTCCGCCGGCTCTGCCGCGATCTGCCGAGGCTGGCTGGACCGGAGTCCTGGGCGTTGGTGGCCCGGGCCGGCGCCATCACCGGCTTCGGCTGGTGCGCCGAGTTGGCCGCCGAGCAGGCTGACGCCCTCGCGGTTGCGCTGCCGGAGGCGCTCAGCCGGTCATTCCGGCGCTACGCGGGTGCCCGGCTCGACAGGACCAGGATTGCCGGCCGAAGCGGCTGAGGGTCACGCGCCACCGCTTTGACCGCGGCGGTCACGAACTGCTCACGGCGGACGGGGGCCAGCGACTCGACGAACGGCGCGAGGTGCGCCATTCCGACACGGCTGCTGACGATCTCTGCGGGACTGGCAATCCCGGTGTTGACGATGCGTTGCATGATGCGAATGTCACTGAGGCCAGCTTCGCGCGCGCATTGCCGCAGCGTAGCTCTGGTGTTGGTTTTTGGTTCCAGGTACCGCTTGAACGCCAGGTACCATTCCGGCCGCACGAACCCGAAGGTCTCCGCAACCTTGTCGACCACCTCTTTGGAGGTGTTCAGCGGTTGCGCGGCGAACACGCTGGCGAGGACCACCCCACCGTCGCGGACAACTCGTCGCGCTTCCGCCAAGGCTCGCGCGGGGTCGTCGACGTGCGAGATCGAGAAGGCAGCCACAAGACCATCGAAGCTGGCGTCATCGAACGGCAGGGACAGAAGGTCGCCAACCACCGCGTCGAAACCCCTTGCGCGCAGGTGGGCGACCATGTCCGGAGCCACATCGACTGCCCTCACCCGGGCGCCGAGGTCGCGCAGCGCGGCCGACGCGGCGCCCGTTCCCGAGCCGGCGTCGAGCCAGTGCTGACCTTGTAGGGACACCGTGCCTGTGGTGAGGATCGCACGCGCCAGCGCGTCATAGAGTCGCGCCGGGCCCGCCGCCCACGCATCGGCGGTGCCGACATACGCGGTGGAGACGTCCGACGTCACGCGAGGAATCGCTCCCCCTCGATGACCCGATCCTGCCACCACCCAAGCTCCTCGGGTTCGCCGGCTTTGGCCCACGCGAGTTGCAGCGCGGCGCCGAGCAGGGTCAGCGCCAACTGCCGGTCCCACCAGCCCGCGGTGGCGACGCCGACTCGTTCGAGCGCGTCCCGGTAGGCGGTGATCGCCTTCTCCTTGCTCTCCGGGAGACGCGCGCAGTTGACAGCGAGGTACCAGGCCAGATCGAAGGTCGCGGGCGCGGCTCCGCAGCGGTCCCAATCGAGGAGGATGGTTCGGCCGTCGTGGTGCTCTCCCATGTTGCCGAGCTTGCAATCGCCGTGCACCACGGTGAGCGGCGTTGCCTGCAGCGCGCCAACCAACGGACCGGGGTCGGCGGCCAGCGCGCCCAGCGTGGCAGCCATCCCGGGCGAGGCGGCGCGCAGAGCGGCCCACCCTTGCGCAACCGCCTTCGGCACAGGGTCGATGCCTCCTCGCTCGGCTTCGCTGACCGCCATCGTTGGCGTCAGGAACGTGTAGTGGTGAGCAAGAGGGAAGACGTCAACGCCATCCGCTCGATCCCACCACTCGGCATGCAGCGCCGCGATGTGCTCGAGGTAGCGGCGATGGCTCTCGAGCGGGATGACGGCGTCACCGGGCCGCACCAGCAGATGCCCCACGTCCCTCATGAGCAGCGCGGCACCACGATGCCCATGCTGCGAGACATAGGGTGCGACCGCCACGACCGCAGGATCGATGCATTCCGGCACCTGGTCGATAACACCCAAGCCGATCAACGTGAGCACACGACAGTCGAGGTCGCCGGTGGCACGCATGATCCAGTCGTCGTCAACGCACAGGTACTTGAGCACCATGGCGACGCCGTGGACTGTGACCCTCTCGAAACGGCTGCCCGACAGCGAGTCACTGGCCTTGAACGGACTCCGCTCGTCGACGTCGGCGAGCAGCTCGTCCAGCGACGATGCCACCCGAACGGTGTTCTTGGGTCGTGGCCGGCGATCAGGCGTGGGCAGCATCCGCCTCAGCCATCTCCGCCATGAGTGCGGAGTCCCAGCGGCCGCCGCAGTACACGGTGTCGCGGGTGATGCGGCCGTCCCGGTGCTCGATGAGGTGCGCCTGGTGGCACATGTGAGGCTCACCGTGCTCCTCCCAGGTCAGCACGAACTGAACCAGGGTTGGGCCGCCTGGGATGTCCGTCCGCGTGAAGCTCTCGAAATGACCGGGATCCGCGAACCAGTGCGCCATCACCTCGCTGATCCCGACTCCTCCCCTGACGGCGAAGCGCCAGTTGGGAACTGTGGCGTCGAGAACGGCGTCGCTGGCGAAAACGTCGCTGTGTGGGATGGCGGCCCCCTCGATTGCGGTTGCGAAACGATCGATGACGTCACTCATGTGAGAACCCTCTGCGCTCCGGTGCTTGAGCATAGGTGTAGCCGCCATGGGTTGCAGCACCCTTGCAGTGACCCGGCGCCGGCTGGGTGGCCTGACGGACCGCTCTGCAAACCGGCTGCAACCGGGGCCGCCAAGCTTCGCCACCGCCGGCCGAATGGGACCGGGCAGACCCAACTCATTGGAGGAAGCACCATGAGCATAGGCGCACAGCAGCGGACCGAAGTGGCCAACCTCAATCAGCCAACGGAGACGCGCAGGTTCGATCTCGGCAAGGTGGAGGTCGTGGAGATCGGTGGCGGGACCATCGGGCGGCTGACGCTGGAGCCCGGGTGGCGTTGGTCCGAGCATGTGAAGCCGGTCGCCAACACTGACTGGTGCGAGGCGCCGCATTTCCAGTACCAGGTGAGCGGCATCCTGCATGTGGTCATGTCCGCCGGCGATGAGTACGACTTCGTCGCCGGCGCCGTCGCGGTGGTGCCTCCCGGACACGATGCCTGGGTGGTCGGCGACGAGGCCGTGGTCCTGATCGACTGGAACGGCGCCAGCGCATACGCACGCAGCTGAGGTCCGGCGGCGGGCATGACGGTGCGGCAGCCTCGAGACGCCGCGTGAGGGCTGCCCGACGCCGTTCACAGGCGCGGCGCAACCTCGGCGATCTGGCACAATCGGCAGTGGTACGACGTCCATCGTGCCACTGTCGGCGGGGGTCGGCGTCAGCTGGGTGGGCCAAACTGGGATTGGCCGCCTTCGTGAAAAGGTATCCATGCGCCGCTTTCCCGTCCTATTGGCCGTCATCGTGCTCGCCGGATGCGGAAGCTCGCCTTCACCGGTTCCGTCGTCCTCACCGACATCGTCCGGACCCACGCAGACGCCTGTGACCACCACGGTTACCTGTGACGGGACCACCGATACGACCGGGGCGCTGCAGGCGGCCGTCGATGGGGGTGGTTCGGTCAAAATCCTCGCGGGGACGTGTGTTCTGAGCGGCCGGATCACCGTCAAACATGCAGTGACCATCGCGGGCGCAGGCAGCACCGCGACGTTCCTGGT
>CATPBU010000146.1 GCA_955652455.1 Candidatus Dormiibacterota bacterium | reverse complement strand
GCGCTGTACTCCTCGGTCCGACGCCGGCTCACGCAGATAAGCGCCAGGTCCTCTTCGGCCACCCTCACCGGAACCACCAGAAGCTGACGCAGCCCGCGATCCGTCTGGACGAGAGCCGGGCTAACCCCGTCAAGGGTGACATCCTCGTAGGAGCCGGCCTCGACACCGCCTCCCGCCAGCGCCATCGCAGTCACCTGCTCCCCGGCCAGCGGCCAGCGACTGCCCGTGGGCACAAGCTCGCCGAAAGGATCGTGGGAGCAGGCGACGATCATCTCGCTGCCGTCGATCCACGAGATAACCCCCCGGTCAGAGCGTGTCTCCGCGACGGCGCGGAGCAGCACCTGCCGCACCAGCTCGGCGGGATCGGACACGCCGTTGAAGTCGTCGATGAGTTCCAGGGCGAGCGTATGAACCTCCTCCACCCCCGTGGTGGAGGCGTAGGCCACACCTTGCCATCCCACGTCGGCCTTGATCTCCATGGGCGTGGTGGATGGTAACGGCTTTCCGGGCGGGAAGCGAGACCGGTCGAGCGTTCGTCACCGTCGCCGGTTCACTGGTTGGGGGCGGCATAGTGGGATGGTGAGCACGCCGGCGGTCCACTCCGCCCATTTCGAAGGCCTCTCAGCGCGAACCTTCCACGACATCGTCCGGCTGCGCCTCGACACCTTCATCGTGGAGCAGGACTGCCCCTACCACGAGCTCGACGGTCGCGACGTCCTCCCTGAGACGGTGCATGTCTGGGCAGAGGCGGATGGTGAGGTCGTTTCCTACCTGCGGATGTACCCGGGCGACGACCGGATCACCTGGATCGGCCGGGTGGTCACCGCGCCGCCTCATCGGAACCGCGGCATCGGGGGGCAGCTCATGAAAGCCGCGCTGGCGATGGCGCCGAGGCCGGTGCGGATCTCCGCGCAGGCCCGCTTGGAAGCCTGGTACGCGAACCTCGGCTTCGTGCGCTGTGGCGAGGACTTCATCGAGGACGGCATCCCTCACACGCCGATGCGACTCGACGCTTGACGGTGGCATAAGGGCGGCGAGTCGGTGTTGGGAGCCACCGGCATCGCCGCCCGCCGATTGGGAGCTAGGGCGTGGCCAGCGACCAGCCGGGGTAATGGCCGTGCGTGTCGCCAGGCCTGCTGTCACCGGAGAAGAAGTACAGAGGCATGCCGTTGTAGGTCACCTGGACGGTGCCGTCGCTGCGAACCATGGTGCCGAGGCGTCCATTGACACCGGGGCTTCGCGACGGGGTGGTGCCCCTGGTGATGGTCAGCGGCGGCCACACACCGATACATCCGCTGTTGCAGTTGCTCTTGCCGCTGCCGGGGCTATCCGAATTGAAGGTATAGAGGGTCCTGCCATTGGATGCTGCGGCGAGAACGTTGCCCGCCGAGGTCATCAGGTTCTTGACCACTGCGACGGTGGCCGCCGCAGTGGGTGCAGGCGTTGCCACGAGGGGAGTCGGCGTTGGCGCGACTGTCGGCGCCACTGCCGGCGCCGGCGTCGCAGCCGGTGCCAGGGGGGTCGCCGTGTTGGCGGGTGTACCCTGCACCTGCGATACGGCGCCGCCACCGCACCCCGCCAGCGTACCCGCCGCGGCGACGATGGTTGTCGTGAGCCATCTGCTGGCCAGGGTCATCTCTGTCCGTCCCCCCGTCCGTCAATTGCCATCGCCCTCAGATACAACGAGGGTTACAGGCAGACCGCGGCGACGTTCAGGGTTCTGCCAAGCTGCCGGTCGTGGTCACTGCCGTGCGCAAGCCGCAGAGCGCCTTTGTAGCCTCACCCTGATGACCGAAACGTCGGGGGTGCACTCACACACGGTACGACGCGCCACGCTCGCCGATGTGGACAGGGTGGCCGAGCTGTTTGCGCTCTACAGGGTGTTCTACGGGGAGGAGCGCGACGTCGCGGCGGCTGCATCGTTCCTTCGATCGCGGCTCGAGCGCGCAGAATCGATCGTGTACATCGCAGAGGCGGAGGATGAGGCGGTCCTCGGCTTCGCGCAGGTGTATCCGAGCTTCGCCTCGGTGGAGCTCGGTGCCGCCTGGCGGTTGAACGATCTCTATGTGCTCGAAGCGGCGCGGGGTCGTGGCGTCGCGGCGCTGCTGATGCGAGCAGTTCGTGATGGCGCCAGCGGCGCCGGCGCCGTGTGGGTCGACCTCGAGACCGCGGTGGACAATCTCACCGCGCAGCGGCTGTACGAGCGCGAGGGATACGCGCGGGACGACGAGTATCTCCACTACGTTCTGTCGCTGGACCAGTAGTCAACGGATCGGCGTACGAAGGTCGAGTAGATCGACCTCTACAGCTAGACGACGAGGTTGACCACCCGGTCGACGACGGCCACCACCTTGCGCGGCTCGGCACCACCGAGCAGCTCCGCAACGCGAGGCAGCTCCAGCGCGCGTTGATGCAGGTCCGCCTCGCCGGTACCGGCCGGCACGGTCATGGTGGCGCGCAGCTTGCCGTTGACCTGCACCGCGATCTCGACTTCCAGCCTCGCGGCCAGCTCGGGATCGTGCTCAGGCCAGCCAGCGCGCGCGTGCACCGACCCGTCATGCCCCGTGCGCTGCCACAGCTCCTCGGTGATGTGTGGCGCGAATGGCGACAGGCAGAGCAGAAGCGTCTCTGCGTCGATGCCGCGACCCCGGCCGGCGGCGGCCTCGTGATCGAGGTCGCGTGCGAACTCCATGAGCTGGGCAATAGCGGTGTTGTAGTGCAGTTCGGCGATGTCGTCGTCAACGGCGCCGATGAGTCGGTGGCGGCGGCGCTCGCGCTCCTCGTCGTCGTCGGCGTCAGCCACCGTGGCCCGCTGGGTGCCGCGCCAGACCCGCTGCAGGAAACGGGTGATTCCGGTGATGCCCTCATCTCGCCAGTCGCCGCCCGCCGTGTACGGACCGAGGAACATGAGGTAGAGGCGGAACGTGTCCGCTCCGTATTTCTCGATGTACTCGTCGGGATTGACCACGTTGCCGCGGCTCTTGGACATCTTGGCACCGTCCTTGACGATCATCCCGTGAGCGCGGAACTTGGCGAAGGGCTCCGGGTCGCTGACCAGCCCCATCTCGTGAAGGCCACGCATCACGAAGCGCGAGTACAACAGGTGCCGCACCGCGTGCTCGTTGCCACCGATGTACATGTCCACAGGGAGCCACCGGTCGGTGCGTTCGCGGTCGAAGGCAGTTACGTCGATGTCTGTCGATGGGTAACGAAGGTAGTACCAGGACGAATCGAGGAAGGTGTCACTGACGTCGGTCTCGCGTCGCGCCGGCCCGCCACACTTCGGGCAGGTAACGTTCACCCATTCCTCGACCGTCGCCAGCGGCGACACGCCGGTGCCCGTCGGGCGGAAATCGTCCAGCTCGGGCAGCAGTACAGGCAGGTCATCATCCGGAACAGCCACCTGGCCATCCTTGGGGCAGTGGATGATCGGGATCGGTGGACCCCAGTACCGCTGCCGGGAGATCAACCAGTCACGCAGCCGGTAGGTGATCGTCGCCTCCCCGCGGTGCGAGTTCTCCAGCATCTCGACGATCCGCTTGCGAGCCTGCTCCGACCGCATCCCGTCGAGCTCGCCGCTGTTGACCATCGTCCCGTGACCCGGATACGCGGCCACCGCGGGGTCGCCACCGGTGATGACTTCGACAATCGGCAACCCGTGCGCCGTGGCGAATGCGTGGTCACGCTCGTCGTGCCCGGGCACCGCCATGATCGCCCCGGTCCCGTAGTCGTAGAGCACGTAGGGCGCCGACCACACCGGGAGGCGCGCGCCGGTCAGCGGATGGATCGCGGTCGAACCGAGTTCGATCCCCACCGAGAAGTCGGGCTCAGCCTCGGGGCCGGGACGCCGGTTGCGCCACGCGTTCACCTCACCCCGCCGCTGCGCAGGCACGAACTCCTCGAGCTGCGGGTGATCGGCGGCGATCACCAGGAACGTCGACCCGAAGAGGGTGTCGGGCCGGGTTGTGAAGACTGCGACGTCGGGGCGCTCGCAACCCTCGAGGTCGAACACGATGCGCGCGCCTTCGCGCCGCCCGATCCAGTTCCGCTGCATCAGCTTGGTCGATTCCGACCAGTCCAGTGGGTCCAGCGCGTCGAGCAGCTCCTGCGCGTACTTGGTGATCTTCAACCACCACTGGCGCAACCATCGGGTCTCGACGATCGAGTTGCAGCGCTCGCAGTGCCCGTGCTCCACCTGCTCGTTGGCGAGCACGGTGAGGCACGACGGGCACCACAGGACCGCGCCGTCGCGCCACTCGACAAGCCCCGCCTCGAAGAAACGGAGGAAGAGCCACTGCGTCCAGCGGTAGTAGTTGGGGTCAGCGGTGTTCACCTGGTGCTCCCAGTCGAACATCGCCCCGATCTTCTTGAGCTGGCCGTCGCGGAAGTTACTGACCGCACGCTTCATCACCACCGCCGGGTGTTCGCCGATCTTCAGCGCGTAGTTCTCGCTGTGGATTCCGAATGCATCGAAGCCCATCGGCTCGAAGACGTCGTCGCCGTGGAGCCGCCGCCATCGTCCATAGATGTCGACGCCGCTGTAGGGGACCATGTGGCCGACGTGCAGCCCTTCCGCGGAGGGATAGGGGAACATCGCCAGGTTGTAGAAGGGGCGCTGCGGCGACTCGAGGTCGGTGCGATAGTCGCCGCGCTCCTCCCAGACACGACGCCACTTCGCCTCCACGGCACCGGCGTCGTAGGCGTCCAGCTGCCGGGGCGAGGCGTCGGCGGGTGCGGAGGTCGTGTCGGTCATGGGACTGGCAAGCGTACCGGAGCCCTGCGGTCGGCAGGCTCAGGACGGTTCGGTCGGCGCCGGGGCAACGCTAGAGTGCGCCGGTGGCCGACCACGAGTTGACCGTTCTGCTCGAGGGCGGCGCGTTCTTCGAGGGCCCGCGTTGGCGCGACGGCCGATGGTGGGTCTCCGACATGTACCGCTGCGCGGTCTTCGCGGTCACACCCGCGGGCGACGAGGAGCGGCTGCTCGACGTTGAGGGCCAGCCGTCAGGCTTGGGCTGGTTACCGGACGGCGACCTATTGGTCGTCTCGATGCGTGACCACCGTCTGCTCCGGCGTCGCGGGGACGGCAGCATCACCGAACACGCCGACCTCTCGGGCGTCTGCACCGGCGTCCTCAACGACCTCGTGGTCGACGCGCACGGGCGCGCCTGGGTGGGCGACTTCGGGT
>CATPBU010000145.1 GCA_955652455.1 Candidatus Dormiibacterota bacterium | reverse complement strand
GCCTGGGGCTTGAACCTCTTCTCCATGGCGAGCTTTTCGCTGGCGCTGGGCTCCTACGTTTCTTGGTCTGTCTTTGCACTTACCCTGCCTCTCGCCCTTATTGCCACCTTCGTCCCGATCTCAGCGAACGGCATCGGGGTGCGAGAGGGCGTCGTTGTGCTGCTTCTCGTTCAGGCGCACGTGGCCGTGCCCGCGGCGACCGCTCTGGCCCTTTTCGTCGACCTCCAGATGCTGCCGTTCGCCGTGCTCGGCGGCATGGTGTACCTGGCCGAGCATGGTCGCGGGCGTCGCGGGCGTCGCGGCGGCCGCGCCAAGCATGGTGCTGCTGCATCCCCGTGATGACGCAGCGTCATCGAACCCGGCTGGCGATCCACGGTGCGAACCTGCTATGACTTTGCAATGAGTGAGCAAGGTGCTGTGCCCCCGCACTCCGGAGATGAGCAGGCGGTGACCTCGCAGCAGCGGGACAATGTCGGCTCAGCGCCGACTGCTGCGTCTGCCACTCCAGAGGTCTCGACCACCCGGACCGCGATCGCGTGGTGGGCACTCGGGTTCAGCCTGCTGCTCCTCATCCTTGTGCTCGTCTTCGTCCTCCAGAATCTGTCATCTGTGAGCACGAGCTTCTTCAGTGTCAAATGGACGATCCCATTGGGCCTCGACCTGCTGCTTGCGTCTGTCCTCGGCGGCGTGATCGCGTTCCTGCTGGGGGCCGCGCGGATGGTGCAGCTGCGCCGCATAGCACGACGGCGAACCCGGACCTCAACGCGGGTCTAGGCTCCCGAGCCGCGGCCGGACTGTTGAGACCGTCACCACACGATGGCCGTCAGGGATGACCCTCTCTGATGCCGCAAGTCTCGGCATGCTCGAGTGGTATTTTCTTGCCAAGCATGGCCGAGGTCCACACATTCATAGTACCCGGCGTCGCCGACGCATCTGCCTGTGACGGCATCACGCCGACGCGGCCGGAGGCCTGCAGGCGTACCGGTGGGCTTTGCGCCGCGTCGAGCGCACCGCACCCGCTGGTCAGCAGCCCCAGCAACGCGCCGGCGGCGAGCACTGCTATTGGGCTCATCACGAACCGTGACCTGGAGCGGGCGTCAACGCGGGTTACGCCCGCACTGTAAACGCGCTTGAGCACAACGCCGAACAGCCAGGCGATGCACGAGCAGTCGCCGCGCCGCCCAGCGGCGCTGGCCGCGTCTGCTTGTGCGGGTCTGCTGGTCGCCGCTTGCGGCCCGGGCGCCTCCTTCACGGTCCCTCCGAGCAGGACCGCTGCCACCCCAATTCGGGTAAGCCCAACCGCCGAGCGCCTCTTGCCGTCCCCATCTGCAAGCTCACTCATTCCCGAGCAGCGGAGGGAGGCCTCTCTACCCGTTGCCATTGAGGAGACCACTGCCGGCGTCGCCGACGGCCGGCTGGTGGTGGCTGGCGGCCTCGATGCGCTCGGCCGCGACCGGGCCGAGGTATGGGTGCTGAGCGGCGGCTCGTGGCAACCCGGACCGTCCCTGCCGTGGGCGGTCGATCACGCCGCGGCTGCCACCATCGCCGGCACGCTCTATGTAGTCGGTGGCTTCAGCCACGGTGCGCCGCGGACAGACGCGGCGGCCTGGGACGGCCGCCAAGCCTGGACCCTCATACCGGCGCTGCCACAGTCCCGGGGCGCCCTCGCCCTCGTGTCGACGGGCACGATGCTTGTGGCCGCCGGTGGGCGCGGGGCGAGTGGGGTCGAGGTCGCCGCCGTACAGACGTGGAGTCCGGGCGACCTGGCCTGGCGTCAACTCGGGCTGCTCCCGATGCCGCGGGATCATGTTGCTGGGTTCTTGAGCAACGGTCTCGCGTGCTTTGCCGGCGGCCGTAGCCCGACGACTGCCAGGGTGGACTGCGTCAATCCAGCCAACGGGACCTGGAGCACTCTCCCCCTGCTCCCCGCAGCGACCAGCGGCGCGGGCGCTGCGACCGTTGCCGAGATCCCTCTCATCGGCGGCGGTGAGGTCGCCAGCGAGACCGGGACTGTGGCAGCGGACCTCTGGTGGCTCAGCGGCGGCTCTTGGCGGGGGGTGCCGATGCTGCTGCCCCGCCATGGGTGGGAGGGCGCCGTGCTGGTCGGACGACTGTGGGCCTGCGGTGGGGGCGTCGAACCGGGGCTGCACCCCAGCAGCGCGTGCACATCCATTGGGGTCGGCTAACGGGACACCCGGCCCCATAACGCCTCCGTTGTTAGCATCTCGCCCATGGGAGACAACGCGACCCCGACCCAATCCGACCGCGTGCGGGTCGAGCCGGCGACCTACGGGGTCGGTCTCGCTGGAGAGCAGCCGAACGGCCACTCCGCGACCTTCATCATCCCCTGGGATCAGGCCGTGGTGGTATCACGCCGCATTCTGCAGCTTGCCCGCAATCGCGGCGACGTGAGCTGACCGAGGCCCTGCGTCCAGACCCTGCCCACGCAGACTTCGCGCTGCGCACCGACACGGCGGTCGGCGTCGTTCGCTCACTACGCCAACCGTAAGCTTGAGGCAGGCCTCCCCGCCCGATGGCCCCTAGACTGCCACGGACGTGGCTGAACCAGAAGCACCCCGGCCCGCAGACGGCCCGCTTCCCGCTCTGCGCGGGCGGCTGACCGAACTCGACCGCAGAATCGTCGAGCTGATCGCCGAGCGCTTCCGGGTGGTCGGCGAGGTCAGCAGGGATAAGGCCGGCTCGGACGCGGCGATCCGCGACCCGCAACGTGAGCGCCAGGTGCTCGATGCTGTGGAGCAGGTCGCGCGGTCCGCGGGCGCGCCGGTCAACCTGGTGCGCCGCATCTACCGCGACCTGCTTGGCGAGTCGGTGAGTCGCCAGGTGTCGAGCCGCGCCGATCCCGCCCAGCGGCAGCAGGTGCGCGTCGCTGTGCAGGGTGCCGAGCACACGTTCAGCTTCCTCGCCGCGCAGAAGTACCTCGCCGCCGCCGAGCGCGAGGGCGACCTTGTCGCTTCACGCACCTACCAGGCAGCGATCGACGCCCTGAAGGACGGAACCGTGGACCTCGCAGTCCTGCCCATTGAGAACACCATCGCTGGCAGCATCAACGAGGTCTACGACTTGCTCCGCGAGAGCGAGGTGGCGATCGTCGGCGAGGAGACGTGGAGCGTGGATCACTGCCTCGCCGGCGTCAGCGAGGTGCCGCTCGGAGCGGTTCGACGCGTCCTGTCCGACCTGGAGGGACTGGAGCAGTGCTCGGCGTTCATCCATAGCCTGTCGCGGGCGACGCCCGTGCTGCACGTCAATGCCGGCGACGCGATGCGCACCGTCGCCGAGGCCGGGGATCCGAGCCAGGTCGCTGTCGGCGCGCCCGAGGCGGCTACCGACCACGGCCTGAAGATCCTGCGCCGCGGCATCGCCAACCACGCCGAGAACTACACGCGCTTCGTGGTGCTCGCGCGGCATCCGGTGGCAGTGGATCTGAACGCACCGTGCAAGACCAGCCTGATCTTCGTTACCAGGCACGAGCACGGTGCGCTGATGCGCTCACTCGACGTCCTCAGCACCAGCGGTCACTCGATGACCAAGCTGGAGTCTCGGCCTCGTCCCGGGCGCCCCTGGGAGTACATGTTCTTCCTCGATTTCGAGGGCAACCTCGCCGATCCGCGAACGGCGAGCGCCCTCGACGACCTGCGCTCGACCTCCTTGCACCTCAAGGTGCTCGGCAGCTACCCGGCGAAGGCCATCCGCATGGAGTTCCGGCCGGGCGACGCCACCCCGCTCTCGGCTGAGCCATCAGGCGTCGACCTGCTCGAGGCGGTGGCGACGGGAGCGCCGCCGCGCGCGTCGAGCAACTACAAGCTCGCCGGGCGCGCCGCACGCACCGCGGACACGCTCGTCCCCGTCGGTGGGTTGTTGGTCGGCGGCAATGGCTTCGTGGTCATGGCTGGTCCCTGCTCCGTCGAGTCCGCCAACCAGATCACCGCCACGGCGCGGGCCATCAGAGAAGCGGGCGCGCAAATCCTCCGTGGCGGCGTATTCAAGCCGCGCACTTCGCCATACGCGTTCCAGGGGCTGGGCTGGGAGGGGCTCGAGCTGCTCGCCGCCGCCGGCCGTGCGT
>CATPBU010000144.1 GCA_955652455.1 Candidatus Dormiibacterota bacterium | reverse complement strand
CGCTTGGCGAGCGCCCCCTCGTCGATAACCGCCTCCACTCTCGACGCGGACAGGCGCAACCGGCGTCGCGCGATCGCACGAAGATCGTCGAGCACCTCGGCGACACTGCGGTCGCTGGTCTGCAGCGCCTTGGTCTTGAACTCGTCCCAGGTCGCGGGCTTGTCTTCGACGGCCGTCGTCTCGGCCGACGCTTCCACGGGGACAGCGCCGACGGCGACGGTACCCTCGGCGGTTTCGCCCCGCCACGCGGTGTCCCATGGAGCCACCCACGCCGCGTCGGGAAGCGCACCGGCGGAAGCCGCGGGCGCCTCTGCCTGTGGGGCTTCGTCAGATGCGGTGGTTTCCGAACCGGGCTTGTCCCATGTGGTAGCCGGCCATTGCCGCGCCGCGGTTTCGGCGTGGTCAGCGGATGCTCCGGTGCCGTTGGTCTCGGTCGCGGGGCTTTCGCCCGCCTCCGCTGAGGGCTGCGGATCGGGGGCGGACTGCTCAGCGGCATCGCCCGAGTCGGCGGGAAGAGCACCAGCACCGACGCGGAGCACGCGCACGATGCCCTGGTGGTTCGAGGCCATCGCCTCGAGCAGGGCCGGGTCGCCTAGCGAGGGGTGGATGTCGGTGTACGACTGCGCTTGGCGCCCTGCCGCAACGCAGGTCACGCCGCGTCCGACCGGCGTGGTGATCTCCACCACGAACGTGCCACCGCGCTGGCCGAGATCCTCGAGAAGGCTGGGCCAGCTGACCCACATCAGGCGGAGATCGTCGTAGACGGTGTCACCGCGGAGCAGAGCCTCAGACAGGTCGACGAGCGAGCTCTCGAGACGCTCAGCCCACACCGACGCATCTGGCCACGACTGCAGCGATGCGAGCAGCTCGACACCGGTGCTGACGACACCACTCTCGACGACATGCACGTCCAGCACATTGCCGCCGCGCATCAGGATCACCGCGCCACGCTCGCCGTCACGGACGACCAGCGTGCCGTCGCCGATGACCGGCGCCAGCGCCTCCATGACGACCGCGCGCGCCGGGATGTCGGCGAACACCACTGTGCCGCGGGGGAGTAGCGGCAGAGGATCGTCAGCGATGCGGATCGGATCGAGAGTCGGTTCGGTCATGGGCGCCAATCCTAACGCGCCCGGCGGGGGTGCATCAGTGCGTTTCCGCCCCGTAACCACGTCGAAGGAGATCCGCAGCGGCGCAGGCGAAAAACGTCAGCACCAGGCACGTCAACCAAGCCAAGCCGGCCACGGCGAGATCTGCGAGTCGTCGGCGCCCTGGCGCAGCTTGGCCGAGGGACGGCGGCGCGCCACTACACTCCGGGCGATGAGTGACCACACGCCCGACCGCGACCGGGTGGCGATCACGGTCGCTGATGTGATGGTCAGCAACGTGCTGGTCGTGCACTCCGGCGACAGCGTCGACGACGCGGTGCGGCTGATCGTCGACAGCCGCATCACCGGCGTTCCCGTGGTCGACGACCAGCATCACATCCTCGGCATCGTCGCGGAGTCCGACGTGCTCGGCAAACGTGGCCAGACCGTCGACGAGGTCATGACCACCGACGTGCTCACGACCACGGAGAGCACGACGCTCGACTCCGCCGCCGAGATGATGCTGACCCGGCGCATCCGCCGCCTCCCGGTGGTGCGCGACGGCCGCCTCGTCGGCATCCTCACTCGCGCCGACCTGCTCCGTCATGTGCGCCACACTCATTGGACGTGCGACTGGTGCGGCACCACCGTGCTCGGCCTGCGCCGGCCCAACGCCTGCCCGCAGTGTGGCGGGGAGTCGTGGACGTTCGTGGCGGTGCCGCGCTGATGGCAGCACCCCCGGCGACGCCCAAGGGCGGGCTCGAGGGGATCATCGCCGGGAGGAGCGCGCTCTGCGAGATCAACGGTGACACCGGCAAGCTGCTCTACGCCGGGTACGACATCGTCGACCTCGCCCAGCAGTCAACGTTCGAGGAGGTGTGCTGGCTGCTCTGGCACGGCGAGCTGCCCACGCCGCGCCAGCTCGAGGCGCTCCGCCACGGCCTCGGTGCCAACCTCGAGCCGTGCGCCACCGTCTGGGACATCGCGGCCGACGCCCTCGAGGACGCCGACCCGATGAACCTGCTGCGCACCCAGGTGTCGATCCTGGGCATGTCGGACCCCGACCGCGCGGACAACAGCGAGGAGTGCAACCAGACCAAGGCGATGCGCCTGGTGGCGCAAACCGGCGTGCTCATCGCCACAAGCGAGCGCATCCGCTCCGGTGTGCAACCGGTCGACCCGCAGCCGGAACGGAGCATCGCCTGGAACTTCCTGCACCTGCTCCATGGCGAGGAGCCCGACGAGCAGGACGTACGCGCCTTCGACGTCTGCCTGATCCTTCATGCCGAACATGGCATGAACGCGTCGACGTTCGCCGCGCGGGTGACCGCGGCCACGCTCAGTGACATGCACTCGGCCGTGGTCAGCGCCATCGGCACGCTCAAGGGCCCGCTGCACGGCGGTGCCAACGAACGGGTCATGGAGCTCCTCGGCGAGCTGCCCGACGTCGCCGCCACCCGCGCGCATATCGAGCAGCTGCTCGCCGCCAAACAGCGCATCATGGGGTTCGGCCACCGCGTGTACCGCACCGAGGACCCCCGTGCAACCATCCTGCGCGAGTTCAGCCGCGAGCTCGGTGAGCGCCACGACGACACACGCTGGTACGAGCTGACCATGGCCGTCGAGCAGGCGGTGCGTGAGCTCAAGGGCCTCTACCCCAACGTCGACCTGTACTCCGCGTCGGTGTACACATCGCTGGGAATCCCGCAGCGCCTGTTCACACCGATCTTCGCCGCTTCACGCATGCCGGGCTGGACGGCCAACATCATCGAGCAGCACAGGGACAACAGGCTGATCCGCCCCGACAGCGAGTACGTCGGCCCACCGCCGCGCGCCTACGTGCCGATCAACGAGCGCTGAGCGCCTCGACAGCGGACTCACGTGCGGTACGGACCCAGACGTCGAGCGTGCGCGAGGTGCCCTTGACGTCGCGGACCAGCGTGCCCTTGCGGTGAAAGCCGCACGCCTTCGCCACCGTCTCCGACGCGACATTGCCGGGAAGCGTGGCCAGCTGGAGCCGGTCCAGCCTGCACTCGTCGAATGACCAGGTGCAGAGCAGGCGGACCGCGCGGCGCGCGATGCCGCGACCACGCGCGGCGGCGAGCAGCCAGTAACCAACCTCCGCCTCGTTCTCCGCGTTGATCCAGACCGTCACCATGCCCGCGGGCGTCAGCTCGGCGGAGGAGACCTGGAAGCGCGCGGTGGTGGTGCTCGGCATCGACCAACCCGCGGTGATCAGGCCGGCGTCGAGCAGGGACAAGTTCTCGGGCACCTGGGTCCAGCGGGTGATCTCGGGGTCGTGGGACGCGGCCACGATCAGCGCGGCAACGTCCGTCCCGACGGGCAGCAGCGCCACCTCACCGTCGCGCAGCGGCGACGGTGCGGCGAGCGCGCGCGCCATTAGTCCACAGACGAGTGGAAGTGGTCGGAGATCTGCTGCCAGCTGGCCGCGTTGGCGCCGCCGGGCAGCGGCGTGTTGCCGTCGAAGTAGTGGACGGCGCCGGTTTCGGTATTGCGGTACTCACCGGCGCTGACGATGGTGCCGGCGGTGAACCTCACGCCCGTCGAGGACGGCGACCCCGGCTCGCTGCGCGTGCCCGCGCTGCCGCGGCGCTGCTCAGGGTGATGG
>CATPBU010000143.1 GCA_955652455.1 Candidatus Dormiibacterota bacterium | reverse complement strand
GTCAACAAGATCACCAGCAGCGCCGGCGGTACAGGTTCGCTCTCCTCGAGCGGACTAGGCGGCACCATCGACAGCTTCTTCAGCGTCCACGCAGCGCTGGGATTCACCCTCATCCTGATCGCCCTCGGATTCGCCGTGCTCGCCAACCTGGTCGCGCTCGTGGTGGGCTCGGGCATGCGGCTCACGACGGTCGGACCGCAGCCAGGCGCGCCGCCGCCGGGCGGGGTCACGCCTTGGCCGGACATCCCGCCGGCACCACCGCCGACCGGCTGAGCGCGAGCCGGTACCGATCGGCCTCAGTGGGTGAGCTGCAGCCACAACGCGGCGACGAGCCCGAGCACCACGACCGCGATTCGCAGCGGTTGATCCGGAACGCGACGCGCCGCCGACGCACCGATGCGGCCGCCCACCATGGTCGCGGGGGCGAGGACGAGCACGTAGGCCCAGTGCACCGGGGCGAAGATCGCAAATGCGATCCCCGACACCAGGTTCATCGAACCCGCGAACGGCACCTTCAGGGCATTGAGCCGCTGCAGGCTGTCGTCGATGGTGACCGCGAAGAGCGCGAGCACGAGGACGCTGACGGCGGCGCCGAAGTAGCCCCCGTACACGGCGGCCACGAAGATGCCGGCTCGGAGCAGCGACGAGCGGCTGCGCCGCCGCCTCTCGAGTACTCGCGCCAGCGGCCGCTGCGCGAGCAGCACCAGGCAGGCCACCACGATGAGCACCGGCACCACTCGCCTGAACACGCGCTCGGGCGTGGTCAGCAGCAGCACAGCACCGACGACTGCTCCGACCACCGCATAGGGCAGGAGCCGGATCAGCCGCTGCCGCTGTCCGGCGAGCTCACGCTGGTAACCGAGCAGGCCGCCGACCGCAGCGGGAACGATGCCCACTGTGTTGGTGACGTTGGCGTCCAACGGGGGCAGGCCGATGGCGACGAGCAGCGGGAAGGTGAGCAGAGACCCGCCACCGGCGATGGTGTTGGCGATGCCCGCGACCAGGCCGCCGGCGAGGACGAACAGCGCGTCGCGCAGGCTCATCGCCGCGACGCTGCTCCGCTCAGTCTCAGGCTCCCAGGAAGGGAATGCCGTACGTCTCCGGCCGTGCCCCGAGCGACGTCGGCCAGATCTCTGCGATGGCGTCCGCCGTCCAGCCACCGTCGCGGTACGCGGCAGCGATCTCCTGCGGGTGCGACCACAGCGAGAGCTTGTCGCCGCCAAGACCGATGCACTGCCCGGTCACCTCTTTGGCCGCATCCGAGGCCAGGAACACCAACAGTGGCGCGACATCCTCGGGCATGCCCATGCCCATCTGCTTGCGGACCATGTCGGGCAGCGGCTCACCCTTCGCCGCGGCCTCGACCATCTCGGCCATCCCGGGGATGCTGGCGATCATCCGGGTGAGCGCATTGGGCACGATGGCGTTGACGGTGATCTCGGCCCGCGCCAGCTCCATCGCCCAGGTGCGCGCGAAGGCGGCGATCCCGGCCTTGGCGCCGGCGTAGTTGGTCTGGCCGAAGTTGCCGCGCTGGCCGGCCCACGACGCGACCACCACGATGCGTCCGCCGCGCCCCTGCTCACGCATGCGCACCGCGGCGGCGCGCGCGCAGGTGAAGGTGCCGCGCATGTGCGTCTCGATGACCAGGTCGAAGTCCTCGTCGGACATCTTCCAGAGGACCTTGTCGCGAAGGATGCCGGCGTTGGTGCACATGATGTCGATGCCGCCGAAGCTGTCCACCGCGCGCTGGACCAGCTTCTCAGCCGCCTCGGCGCTGCCCACCGCCGCCACCTCGGCCACCGCCTGGTGGCCGGCGTCGGTCAACTCCCTCACGGTCTGCTCGGCAACGTCCGGGTCGATGTCGTTGATGACCACCGCGCACCCCGCCTGTGCCAGCGCGCGTGCATACGCCTGGCCGATGCCGCGACCGCTGCCGGTGACGACGCCAACCCTCCCGTCGAGCCTCATCGAGTTCCTCCTGCTGCGACTCCACGTGGTCCGCGCACGGTCGCGTCGCGGCGCGCCCATTGTCGCGGTCGCGTCGCTGGACCTGCCTCAGCCGCCGAGGTGGCCGCCGGCGATGATCTCGGCAACGACATAGCCCAGCCAGGGGATCCCGGCGAGCAGCAGCCAGCGCCCGCGCGCGCTACCGTTGCGCAAGAGCAGCAGCAGGCCGACGGCGACAGCCAGGGTGAACAGCCCGCCAAGGATGCCGCTGAACCCCGGACGCCACGGTGTGAAGGTGAGCCCGATGAAACCGAGCACGCACGACTGGAACGTGGCTGAGCCGGCGACGTTGCCGAAGGCCAGGCTGTCGTCGCCGCTGCGCACCCAGAGCACGCTGTTGAACGTCTCCGGCAGCTCGGTGGCAACCGGCACCACGATCAGCGCGAGGGTCAGCGGGTTGGCGTGGAGGGCGGCGGCGGTGTCGTTCAGCGCGGAGACGAAGAGCTCGGAGCCGATTGCCAGCATCGCCACCGACACCAGCAGCTGAATGGCCACGATCGCGGCCGGCGGTTCGCCCCGGTGGCGGCGCAGCAGGTGCAGCGGCTCGGGCATGTCACCCGACGGACTTCCGGCGCGCAGGGTGGCGCGAACGTACAGGCCGTAGGTGGCGAGCAGCCCGACGCCGATGACGATCCGCGCCGGTGTGGGCAGCACGATCGCCACCAGCACCACCGAGAAGGCGCCGATGAACACCCCGAGGTCACGCCGCACCTGGCCCTTGTCGAGGCGCAGGGTGCGGTCCCCACGCAACAGCAGCGCCAGCCCGGTGATGGCTACGCCGACGCCGAGCAAGAGGAACGGCGAGCCCAGCACCGCTCCGCTCGCCACCGCCGCCGCCGATGGCTTCTGGCTGATCAGCGCCACCACCGGGACGAACGTCTCCGGCAGCGAGGTGCCCAGCGCGGCAAGGAGGCTGCCGGTGGCCCCGCTGGCCAGCTTGAGGCGAAATCCCGTCCATTCCACTGCGTTGGTGAAGAGCTCGGACGCGGCGAGGATGAGCACGAGGCCGCCGATGAAGAGAAGCGCCTGGGTCACGAGCGCATGCGCTTGCGCACCCGGTCGACCGGCCCGCTCAACCAGCTGCTGCTGAAGGCGGCGACGTGGCGCAATGTGACCGGCTGGACGCGGTGCACCGGTGGTGCGCCCTCCGAGCGTGCCAGGGCGTCGTAGACGCGCTGCCGGCACCAGGGGAACGCGGTGAGCGGGAGAGCGTCGGCGGTCACGAACACGGTGCGCAGCGACTCGATGCTCCAGTGCCGTTCACCGCCGGCCACCTCGGCGAGGAACACCGCGTCCGCCGCGTTGCGCAGACCGCTCCAGGAGTACACGCCGACGAGGCCGCGAATGTTGACGCGGTACCCGGTCTCCTCCTCCGTCTCTCGCACCGCGGTCTCTGCTGGGTCCTCGTCCGGCTCGACATGCCCGCCGGGCAGCTCCCATCCTGGCGGGAAGGGGCGCAGCTGGAGCAGCACCCGTGGTCCGTCGACGATCGCGGCCTGGGCACCCTGCACCGGCCAGGCGACGCCGTCGACGACCACCTGCGAGGGTCGCTTGGGCCGGCGATCGCGCCGGGTCAATCCAGCTCGACGCGCTTGGGGCGCCTGGTCGTGGTCTCTGCGCGGGCGCGGCGCTGGCCCCGCGGATGTCGGGGCGTGCGTGTGCTGTTGTGCTCGATGATCACCGCAAGCGCCAGCAGCAACTCGCGCTGGGCGTTGACCAGGTGCATCTGCGCGTCGGGGGGGACGAACTCACCGACCGCGTTGGCCAGCAGCTGTAAGACCTCGGCGACGATCTTGCCGGGGTCGACGGCGAATGGCTCGGTCACCGCGCCGCCCCCGCGAAGGTCACCCGCAGCATCCCCTCGTCGAGCTTGCCCTTGATCACCCTGGTGCCGTTGAGCACCCGTGGCAGGCTGATCTCGCGCTTGTACGGACCGACGCTGACGAAGAGCTCGCCGGGACGATGGGTGATGTCCACCTCGTCCTTGCCGACAAAGGGCAGTTGCAGCTGGAGCTCGTAGTTCGCCCCGACCTTCTTGAGGTGCTGCGACACCGTGGTGTGGAATCGCTGCGTTGGGTCGGTGTCACCGAAGATCGCCTCTGCCATCTCGGCGAGGGAGTCGAGCCCGACGATCTCGTGGTCGAAGAGCGGGGTGCGGCGAATTGGCACGGGAGAGAAGGCGTTTTCGACGAGCGCGTCGTACTTCTTCTGGGACCGGTGCCAGGCCGCGAAGTATTCGTCGGTGACCTCGTCAGGGAGGATCCGATTGACCACGACCAGGTCGGTCAGGTAGTCGTACAGACAGAGGTACGTGAATGCGCGCTGCGCCTCCTTGACCACCATCTTCTCGAGGTTGAGCACCAGCCGCACCGTGCAGATCTGGGGATCGCCAAGGATGTTCTTCATGCCGTCGAGGTCGAAGAGCAGGTCCTTGATGTGGCCGAAGATGTCGTCGGTCGGCAGCGGGATGTTGGTGAATGGCTGCACCATCGGCCGGGCAACCTTCCACACCTTGCGCTCGACCGGGAAGATCTTGGTCAGGTACCACCGCGCCACGTCTGGGAAGGCGAGCAGCTGCAGGGTCTCGCCGGTGGGCGCGCAGTCGACGATGACCACGTCGTAGACGCCCTGCTCCTTGTGCCGCTTGATCCACATCAGGCTGGCAACCTCCTCCATCCCCGGAGGCGTGGCCATCTCCTCGGCGACGAAGTCGTCGACACCCCACGAGGCGAACAGGGAGATCAGATAGCTGTGGACACGTTCCCAGTGCTCCTCCATCTCATGGAGGGCGTTGATCTCCTGGGCGTCGAGGTTGGGTGCGATGTTGGTGGGGTGGTCACCGAGCTCGACGTCGAACGAGTCACCGAGTGAATGGGCGGCGTCCGTCGAGATGATCAGCGTGCGGTGCCCCAGCTTGGCGCAGGCCACGGCGGTTGCTGCGGCAACCGTGGTCTTGCCGACGCCCCCCTTGCCCGTGTAGAGGATAACGCGCACAGGACCTACTTGACGACGTTGCTGACGATGATGTCTGCAACGATGATGAGCACGATCATGAGGCCGGCGATGATGGCCACCCGCCGCAGGTCCGCCGGCACGTAGGGAACGCGGTCGAAGGGGATCGCGGCATCGTCGCTCTCCAGCGCCTGAATGTAGCCCTGCGTCTGGCCGCGTGTGGACCGCGGCCGTGCCGTCGGCGCGCTCGCCGCGCCGACCCGCTCGACCCGACGCCGTCCCGGGTCCGATGTCGGGATGTCGACAGCCACCGAGGCGGCGGCGTTGGCGACCGGCTGCGCCTCAGAGACGTCCGCATCGTCCGTATCGTCCGCCGGCTCCGCCGGTGCTGTCCCCGTCGCTGCCGCAGCGCCCGGCGCACCGGACGTCATCGGACGGAAGGCGGGG
>CATPBU010000142.1 GCA_955652455.1 Candidatus Dormiibacterota bacterium | reverse complement strand
CAGCGGGCGGCCGACCAGCCGCGCTGCACGCAACGCCGGAAATGCCGTGCGAGCAGCGGCCGCGTAGTTGCGAGCCGCGATGCCGATGCGCGACCGCCCCGCGAGGGTCGAGACAAGAAGGAGCTCCGGACCCACCGGGCACTGGTACCACTCCTGCCGCTGGGCAAAAGTTACGGCGATCCGGTCGAGGTCGCGCACGTCCACCCTCCAGTGCCCGGCTAGGCCGTACCGGCCCGCGCCGGCTGCCGGACGGGTCCAGCCCGCGGCTGCGCGCATCGTCGAGTGCAGCCCATCGGCGGCGATGACGACGTCCGCGAGAACCGGTCCAGCCTCGGTGGTCACGCCGGTGATCAGGCCGGCTCCGGCGCGAACGACGCCGGTGGCGCGCACGCCCTCGCGGAGCGTGACACCGGGCGCACGTCGGACCGCATCGACAAGCACCGCGTCCAACGCGGTTCGGCGCACCCCCAGGCCCCACGGCTCGCCGCCGGCGGGCGGCATTGGAAAGGGCGCGAACGCAGCGGGTGTGCCGCCGCCGTGGCTGTACGTCACCCCGCGAATCCATGGCGCGCCGTTGGCCAGCACCTGGTCTAGGACGCCGAGTCGGCGGAGGCTGGCGACGCCAGGCGGCATCAGCCCCTCGCCACACGCCTTGTCACGCGGGAAGCGCGCACGATCCAAGACCGTCACGGCGTGCCCCGCCCGGCTCAGCGTGAGAGCGGTGGCGGCTCCACTCGGTCCCGCTCCCACGACCACGGCGCTCGCCTGGCTCACGCTCGCATATTCTCCGGATCGATGGCCGGTCCGCGATCTGGCTTAGAGCGCGCTCTCGATGCCAGCCAGGACGTCGTCGACGCGGATGTGCTCCAAGGTGCCGTCGGGGCTGCCGGCGGGGATCGCCTGGACAACCCGGTGCTCGCTGCCGGCCGGGGCGCGGCGCCGCCCGCTGGTCGGGCCGAAGAGCCCGACCGACGAGGTGCCGACCGCGGCGGCGAGGTGGAGGAGGGGAGTGTCGGCGGCCACCAGCAGGTCGCAGCGCGCGATCACCGCGGCGGTGGTGGCGAGGTTGAGCTGGCCGCAGAAATCGAGGGTCTGCGATGCCAGGTCGAGGCGCATCGCCTCCGCCGCCTCGCGGTCACGTTCGTCGCCGACGAGGATGACCCCAGCTCCGTGGCGCGACGCCAGCCGGTTGGCGAGGTGCGCGTAGCGTTCTGGCGACCAGGCCACCACAGGTCCGTCGGCGAACCCGTGCCCGGGAGCGATCGCGACGAGCAGCCTGCTGCCGTTCTCGACTCCGTTGCTGAGCAGCAGCTGCTCGGCCACCGTGGTGGCGGCCGCACCCGGGCTGAACTGAGCCTCGGCGGCCGCGGCGTCGCCGCCGGCGAGCACCCGGCACAGCTCGAGCCACACCAGGCCGCGGTTCTGATCCGATTCGCACGGGACGCGGTCACTCAGTAGAGGGTCACTCAGGCCGCTCGTGGAGCCGACCCGGCGGGGGACGGCGGCTACGTAGACCGTGGTCCGTACCCGCGCGGAATCGCTGCAGACCACGGCCACGTCAAGACGGCGGCGGCGCAATTCGAACCACAGCCGCCACAGGCCGAAGACGCCGGCACCCTCAGCAAGGCTCGGCATCGAGACCACCTCGCCGGCGCCGGCCAGGTCCCTGGCGGCGTCAGCGGCAGTTGGCGGGCAGGCAACCAGCACCGGGTCGTCCGTGACCGCGGCCAGCGCGGCGATCAGCGGGGCTGCCTGGAGCGTCTCGCTGAGCCCCCCAGAGACGACGATGACGATGTTCACGGCGTCCAACCCTACCGTTCTGAGACAGCTGCGCACTCATCCGCAACGAGGCCGGCGCATTCTCGGTGCGCTCATATACTGGCCACGAACCATGTCCCCAGCCCTGCGAGGCCGCGACTTGCTCAGCATCGCCGACCTCGGCCGCGACGAGATCGCCGAGGTGCTCGGCGTCGCCGCGCGCGCCAAGGCGGGCGAGGACCTGGGCAGGCCGCTCGAGGGTCGCAACCTGGCCCTGATCTTCCAGCGCCCGAGCAACCGCACCAGGGTGTCGTTCGAGGTGGCCATCAACCGGCTCGGCGGCCACCCCATCGCCCTGTTCGGCGACGAGATTCGCCTCGGTGAGCGCGAGACCGCCTCGGACATCGCCCGCATTCTCGATCGCTACGCGGACGGCGTCATCGCCCGGCTGGTCTCACAGCGTGACCTGGTGGCCATTGCGGGGGCGGTCCGCGGGCCGGTGGTCAGCGCCATGACCGATGCCGAACACCCGTGTCAGCTGCTCGCCGACCTCATGACCGTGCGCGAGGTCACCGGCAGAGTGGCCGGGGCGCGCGTGGTCTACATCGGCGACGGCAACAACGTCTGCACCTCGTGGCTGTACGCCGCGGCCATCTGTGGCGTCGACCTCCGGGTGGTCTGCCCGCCCGGGTATGAGCCGTCGGGGGGGGTGCTCGATCGCGCCGCCGGCCTGCGCGGCAACGGCACCGGCTTCACCGTGGGACATGACCCCAAGCCGGCGCTTCATGACGCGGAGATCGTCTACACAGACGTGTGGACCAGCATGGGACAGGAGGCCGAACAGCAGCGCCGCCGCGAGGACTTCGGTCACCTGCAGGTCAACGAGCACCTCCTCTCGCTGGCGCCGCCCACGGCGCGGGTGATGCACTGCCTGCCCGCTCACCGCGGCGAGGAGATCACCGGGGGTGTGCTTGACGGTCCCGCCTCGATCGTCTTCGACCAGGCCGAGAACCGGCTCTGGGCACAGATGGCGCTGCTCGCGCTGTTGTTCACCGGCGTTCCACGGCACGCACCCCGGGCGGCAGCCACGCGCTCATGACCTCGGCCTGGCACAACGTGCTGATCTTTCTGCAGAGCATCGGCTGGCGCGATGTCCTCGACGTCGCCATCGTGGCGGTGCTGCTGTACCAGCTGCTCAAGCTGGTGCGCGGCACACAGGCCGCCCAACTACTCGTCGGCCTGGCGATCATCGCCGCCGTCGGGCTCGCGGCCGAGGCCCTCAACCTGCGCCTGCTCCAATTCATCTTCGCCAATGGTGGCCAGGCGATCGTGATCGCGGCGGTCATTCTCTTTCAACCCGAGCTGCGCCGCGCGCTCGACCAGGTCGGCCGCCTGGGCCGGGTCCGATCGCTTCTCGGTCATCACGCGAGCGAGGCGGCGCAGCGCGTGGTCGACGAGGTGATCCGCGCCGCCGGGTCGCTGAGCGAGCGCAAGACCGGCGCGCTGATCGTGTTCGAGCGCGAAACCGGTCTCGAGAATATCGCCGCCACCGGCGTCCGTATCGACGGCGAGGTGACCGCGGAGATGCTCGCCACCATCTTCATGCCGGGGACGTCGCTGCATGACGGCGCTGTCATCATCCGCGAAGCGAGGCTGATTGCCGCCGGCTGCGTTCTTCCGCTCGCCGAGACCATCCCGGGGGTGGGTCGCATGGGGACCCGCCATCGTGCGGCGGTCGGGCTCACGCTGCAGAGCGACGCGGTCGTGCTCATCGTCAGTGAGGAAACCGGGCTGATCAGCATCGCCCGGGCGGGACGGATCACGCGCGGGCTCGACCAGAAGGCCCTGCACAGCACGCTGATGACCATGACCGGCGTCGACGCTCCGCAGCGGCAGGGCCTGGTGCCGCGCCCGGCCGTCCTGCGTGCCATCCGGCGGAGGACGCATCCGTGAAGCTCCCCGGGTTCGCAACGCGCAACCTCCGCATCAAGGCGTTCGCCACCGTTCTCGCCACCGTGACCTGGGCAGGTGTGGTGTACGCGAGCAACCCACCGGACTCCCGCTCGGTGACGATCAAGGTGCCCCAGGAAACGGGACAGGTGGCGCCGTACGTGCTGGTCCATCCCATCCAGGACCTGGTCATCCGGGTGATCGGCACGCGGGCACACCTCAACGCCTTCGACCCCAACGACCTCATGGTCACCGTCAACTACAAGGCGATCAACCATACGGGCACGCAGGCGATCCCCGTGTCAGTGAGCAACAACGACCGCGACGTGATCCTCGACAACCCACCCACCACCGTCGCCGCGGAGATCGATCACCTCGGTTCCGCAACAGTTCCTGTCACTGTTGTCATCAGCACGCCACCACCCCAGGGCTACGTGGTGACCAGCAGTTCCACGAATCCGAGCACCGTGACCGTGATCGGACCGCAGAACCAGCTGGGTGGGGTGCAGGCCAGGGTCACTGTCAATCTCGCCAACCAGAAGACCAACTTCCAGGGCGACGAAACGGTGGTCCTCTACGACGCCACCAACCAGAGGCTGGGCAACTTCGGCATCACCATCTCCGGCAACCCAAAGAACAATCTCGTACCGGTCACCATCACCGTCACCGCCAGCCTTACGTCGCGGGCGAGCGCCGTGCTGCCGCGGGTGATCGGCGCGGTGGCACCGGGGCACGAGGTGGCGGCCACCACGCAGTCACCGCTCATCGTTGTGCTCAATGGTCCGCAGGACCTGCTCAACAACCTCGATTCGATCCCGACTGAAACGATCTCCGTCAACGGGCTCATCGCGACCCGGACGTTTGTTGTGCACATTGTCACCCCACCCGGCGTCACGGCCACGCCCGGGACTGTCTCGGTG
>CATPBU010000141.1 GCA_955652455.1 Candidatus Dormiibacterota bacterium | reverse complement strand
GCTACGGCTCGGTGTATCCGGGTCCGATTGGCGCGGTGCTGACACCGCTGCTGCATCCGGAGGACAGCGAATCGCGAGAGCTTGCCAACGCCTCCTCGCTGTGCGGGGCGTGCGTCGAGGTCTGTCCAGTGCGCATCCCTCTCGTCGACATGCTGCTCGGCCTGCGCCGGCGCGATGCGGCCGACGTCGGACCGGTCAAGCGGGCCGGATTCTCGGCCTGGTCGGGGCTGTGGAGCTCGAAGCTGGGCTTTGCCTCGACGCGGATGGCCGCGAAGGCAGTCATGCCCCTGGTGCGGCGAGCTCGCGGCGGCCCGGGCTGGGCCGGTGCCTGGTTGCAGACGCGCACACTTCCGGGTCGGCCGGTGCCGATGCGGAAGGATGGCGGAAAGAGCCGGCGATGACGGACAAAGAGGTCTTCCTCTCCAGGCTCCGTCACGCTGCGGAGGTGCGCGTGATGCCGCCGCGCCGGTCCATGGTCGCTGTCGATGCGATGCCGCCGCCAGTCATGTTCGCAATCGACACCGAGGGCGTGGAAGCGTTTGAGGCGGCACTGGGCGCACTTGGAGGCGAGGCCCATCGAGCTGCCGACCTCACCGCGGCGCGCCAGCTGGTCATCGAGGTCATCGGCACCAGATCGCCAGTGGTCCTCAGCTGCGAGCCTGATGTCGAAGCGCTGGGATTGGCAGGCCAACGCTGGCCGGACTGCGGGCTGCGCGCCGCGGCGGAGGCAGCCGTCACGGTGGTCGGCTGTGTGGCAATGGTGGCCGCGACTGGAAGCGTTGTCGTCGATGCCCGCTCGGCGAAGGGTCGCAGCATCAGCCTGCTCCCGCCCGCGTGCATCGTCGTGGCGCGAAGATCGCGGCTGGTCGCCACTCCCGGAGATGTGCTCCGCCGTCGAGAAGACTTCTGGCCCGGTAGCGTACCCAGCCAGGTGGTGTTTATCACCGGCCCTTCCCGCAGCGCTGACATCGAGATGACGTTGACGCGCGGAGTCCATGGCCCTGGGGAGCTCCACGTGATCGTTATCGACGACTGATCTCCACGCCACCATAGCCCATCGCGACTCGTTCGAATATCTCTCGCGCCTCGGCCGGACGGCCACTTCAATGACGGGTCAGCGCTTTTCTTGAGCCCATTGCCCCGACGCTGGGGCTACGCGCGCACGGCAACGGCGCGAGACGCTGTCTCACGACCGAGTTCAACGCCGCACTGCAACACTACCTCGATTCGCTCCCGGCCCATCCACGGAGGCATGCTGACTGTCATGGGCACCCAACTCACCGTATTCGTCACGGGCGCCAGCTCCGGATTCGGAGCTGCGATCGTGCGCCGGTTCGCAGCAGACGGCGCCCGGGTGGTCGCTTGCGCGCGCCGGGGCCGGAGGCTTGCGGATCTCGCAAACGAACTTGGCCCAAGGATCCTTCCTCTCGAACTCGACGTGCGAGACAGGGCAGCAGTCGAGCATGAGATCAGCCTTCTTTCCACGGAGTTCACCGCGATTGATCTACTGGTCAACAACGCGGGCCTCGCCAAGGGCCTTCAACCGGCCCAGCGTGGCGATATCGCCGACTGGGAGCAAATGCTCGACACGAACTGCAGGGGGCTTCTCTACTGTACCCGCGCCATCCTGCCCGGCATGGTCAGCCGCGGCAAGGGCCATGTGATCAACCTGGGATCGATCGCCGGGACATACCCCTATCCCGGCAGCAACGTCTACGGCGCCACCAAAGCGTTCGTCCATCAATTCAGCCTCAACCTGCGCAGCGACCTGCACGGCACCGGGATACGCGTCACCTGCATCGAGCCCGGCATGAGCGGAGAAACCGAATTCTCCACCGTGCGGTTCGACGGCGATGAAGGCAAGGCGAGCGGCGTCTACGCCGGCATGCAACCGTTGACAGCTTTCGACATCGCCGAATCGGTTCACTGGGCGGCATCGCAACCAGCACACGTCAACGTCAACACGATCGAGCTCATGCCCGTCGATCAGAGTTTCGCCGCCTTCCAGGTCCACCGGCGTCAGATTTGATGCCCGCTGCGGACTTAACCTCCGCGAGGTCTGGGCTGGCTGGAGGCTGCGCACTAGCATTCCGCCCATGACCGCCGTAAGCTAACCGCCGCCAGCGCTCTCAGCTTGGCGGACACCGGTCAGCGCGCCTCGGACCACGACATGAGGTCATGGAGGGTTGGTGATGCAAGACACCGACACCCGGCGGCAACTGCGACGGGCGGTGGTCGCCAGCGTAGTGGGAACCTCGATTGAGTGGTATGACTTCTTCCTATACGGGTCGGCCGCTGCCCTCGTCTTTCCCAAGCTCTTCTTTCCCAAGAGCGCCCCGCTCACCGGGGCGCTGCTCTCGTTTGCCACCTATGGGGTGGGGTTCGCCGCGCGACCGGTGGGCGCGTGGATCTTCGGAAGCTTTGGTGACCGGATCGGTCGCAAGGCCACGCTGATCGCGACCCTTCTGACCATGGGCATCGCCACCGCCCTGGTCGGCGTGCTGCCGTCCTACTCGAGCATCGGCATCTGGGGCGCCATCCTCCTGACCGTCCTGCGCGTGTTCCAGGGCATAGGTGTCGGCGGCGAATGGGGCGGGTCGGTTCTGCTCGCCATGGAGTGGGGGAGCAATCGCCGCCGGGGCCTGGTCGCCAGCTGGCCGCAGATGGGTGTCCCCATCGGCCTGATCCTAGGCAACGGGGCTCTGCTCGTTTTCAGCAACCTGACCGGGTCAGCGTTCCTGCAGTGGGGCTGGAGGATTCCCTTCCTGCTGAGCTTCGTCCTCGTGGCCGTCGGCCTGTACATTCGACTCGGCGTCAAGGAGACACCGCTCTTTCGACAGCTCATTGCCGAGAAGAGGGTGGAGCCGCGCCCGATCTCGACTGTGGTGCGGCGGAATTGGCGGGAGATCCTCCTCGCCATGTTCGTCCGCACCTCCGAGCAGGCACCCTTCTACATCTTCACCGCCTTCGTGCTCGTCTACGGGACCGAGCAGCTGAAACAGGGCAAGAACTTCATGCTGTTCTGCGTGTTCTTTGCTGCTTGTCTGTCACTGTTCACCATCCCCCTGGCTGGCATGGCGTCGGACCGGTTTGGCCGACGGCCCGTGTACACGGTCGGCGTCATCCTCACGGGCGCGGTGGCGTTTCCCTACTTCGGCCTGCTCAACACCGGTGTCGCTGCGCTGGTGGTCATCGCGGTGATCGCCTCACTGATCCCTCACGACCTCCAATACGGACCGCAGGCAGCCATGATCGCCGAGAGCTTCACTGGAAGCCGGCGCTACAGCGGAGCCTCATTGGGTTATCAGCTCGCCTCGGTTACCGCCGGGGGACCGGCTCCGCTGATCGCCTCCAAGCTGCTTTCCGTCTATCACTCCTCGACGCCGATTGCCCTCTACATCGTCGGCTGTTCGGTCGTGAGCCTTGTGGCGGTTGTGCTCATGAAGGAGCGGTCCAAGGTCGACCACAACGTCGAATATGACCTGCAGCCGGTCGGGCGCGATGCCGGCTCAGCGACGGTGCCGGTGCCGGCCGGCCGGTAGGCGGTGGGCGGCATTCCGCCGGGTGTAGGCTTCCATGCTGCGGGTGGCCAGTCCCGTTCCTGGAGGTTGGTGAAGCTTCGTCACTACAATCATTCGGTGGGTTTCGTTGAGCCGTAGGAGGCGGAATGCAGCCTCACCCGGTCGGGTTCCTGTCCCTGCTCCCGGGCTGCTGAGGACGTTAGAAGGCGCTGTGCCGGGCGGCGTGCGCTCTCGGGCACTCGATCGGTTAGCGATGGCCCATGACGCGTCTCACTATCTACTGACGCCCGAGGCTGTGGTGACGCCTACCAGTGCCGCGCAAGTGGCGGCTTTGCTTCGTGCGAGCGCAGAGCAGGGTATCGCGCTTACCTTCCGCTCAGGGGGCACCAGTCTGAGTGGGCAGGCGGTGACAGGTGGGGTCCTGGTGGACACGCGCCGCCACTTCCGTGACATCGATGTGTTGGATGATGGGCGGCGGGTGCGGGTTCAGCCCGGGCTGACTTTGCGCCAGGTCAATGCGCGCCTGTCGCGATACCGGACCAAGCTCGGTCCGGATCCGGCCAGTGAGGCTGTGTGCACAGTGGGTGGGGTTGTGGCCAACAACTCCAGTGGGATGGCGTGCGGTACGGAGTTCAACACCTACCGAACGCTCGAGTCGGCCGTGTTGGTGTTGCCGAGCGGGACTGTGATCGATACGGGCCAGGATGATGCGGATGCACGGCTCCGGCATCTCGAGCCGGATATCCATCTCGGTCTGCTCGCCCTGCGTGACCGGGTCCGCGGCAACCTGCATTCGGTCAGCACGATCGAAAGGCTGTACTCGATCAAGAACACGATGGGGTACGGCCTGAACTCGTTTCTCGACCACGACTCGGCGGTCGAGATACTCACCCATTTGGTGATTGGCAGTGAGGGCACTCTGGCGTTCGTGGCCGGGGCGACGTTTCGCACCGTCCCGGTGAAGGGTCATGCGGCGACAGGGCTTCTCGTTTTCAGCGACCTGCGGGAAGCAACCCGCTATCTGCCCGGCCTCGTCGCGACCAGGCTGGCTGCGGTGGAATTGCTCGATGCCGCGTCGCTGCGGGTTTCGCAGCGGGACCGGGAGGCGAATGACCAGTTGCGCAGCATCGCCGTCCGCAACCACGCCGCCCTCCTCGTCGAGTACCAGGAGACATCCGTCGAAGCGCTCGCCGACCGCGTTTCTGTTGGCGCCGAGTTGTTCGGCGAGTTGCCGTTAGCCTTGCCGGCTCGACTCACCGAGGATGTGAAAGCGCGGGCTGCACTGTGGCATATTCGTAAGGGCCTCTACGCGGCGGTTGCTGCTAACCGCCCGCCCGGCACGTCGGCGCTGCTTGAAGACGTAGCGGTGCCCGTTGCGGCCTTGTTAGACGTGTGCGAGCACCTGGTCGAGCTTTTTCATCGTCACGGCTATGAGGAGAACGTGATCTTTGGGCATGCCCGGGACGGCAACATTCATTTCATGTTGAACGAACGCTTCGACCAGGCCAAGCAGCTTGATCGGTATGTAGCCTTCACCGAAGACATGGTCGATCTGGTTCTCAAGAAGGGTGGAACGTTGAAGGCTGAGCACGGTACCGGTCGGGTAATGGCACCGTTTGTTCGGCGTCAGTACGGGGATGAACTCTACGCGGTGATGCAGAGCGTGAAGCGACTGTGTGATCCTCAGAACATTCTCAACCCTGGTGTCCTCCTCAACGAGGACCCGCAATCGTCTGTTTCGCACCTCAAGGTCGCGCCAACTGTCGAGAAGGAGGTGGATCGTTGCGTCGAGTGCGGGTATTGTGAACCGGTCTGCCCGAGCAAGGATCTAACCCTCACCCCACGTCAACGCATTGTCCTACGCCGCGAACTGGCGGGCGCCGAGGCCGCGGGCGACTACGCCCTGGTGCGCGAATTGAAGAAAGACTACCAATACGACGGGGTTGATACCTGTGCCGTCGACGGTATGTGCCAGACGGCGTGCCCGGTGTTTATCGATACCGGGGATCTCGTACGACGACTACGGGCCGAATCCAGCGGGACGTTGAAAAGGGAGGGCTGGAAACGGGCCGCTAAGCACTGGGGACCTGTCACCCACGCCGGCGGGCTGGTTCTCAGCGTCGCCAAGAGTCTTCCCGCGCCACTTGTGGGCGGGGCAACCGCCTTTGCACGCGCACTCCTTGGGGCCGACACTGTGCCGTTGTGGGGTAAGGATTTGCCTAAAGGTGGAATCCCGCGCAAGCCGCGAGCCGGCCGGAACCCGCAAGCGGTGTACTTTTCCGGTTGTTTGAACTCGATCTTCGGTCCCGCGGAGGCATCGCCGGGAGTACGAACCGCCGTGTTGACGTTGTGCGGTCGGGCCGGGGTCGAGGTCACGATTCCGGACGGCATCCAAAACCTGTGCTGCGGCACCCCCTGGAAGTCGAAGGGCATGACCGCCGGTTACCATGAAATGCGGAATCGCGTGCTGCCGATCCTCCTAAGAACCAGCCACAACGGGCAGTTGCCAATTATTGTCGACGGCTCGTCCTGCACGGAGGGGTTGAGCGTCATGGTCGGAGGCGCGGATGAGAAGTATCACGGTATGCGCATCGTCGACGCTGTCACCTTTGTCCACGAGCGAATCATGCCCTTGCTGACCGTGAGCTCGCGCATCGACTCGCTGGCCCTGCATCCGACCTGCTCATCGACCCGGCTCGGCATCAATGACCCGCTCACACGGCTCGCCGAAGCGGTCGCGGACGAGGTAGTGATCCCCAATGACTGGGGATGCTGCGGGTTCGCCGGCGACCGCGGGATGCTGCACCCGGAACTCACCGCCTCGGCCACCGAACGGGAAGCGGCGAACCTCGCCGAGCGAGACTGCACCGCTTACGCATCGAACAACCGCGGCTGCGAAATCGGAATGACCCGCGCCACGGGACACCCGTACCAGCACGTTCTCGAAATCGCCGAACGAGCAACTCGCTGAAGGTGTCGAAGCCCGCGAAGGGCATATTCACGTAGAAGCACAACTGGATTCGGGACAGAGTCCACCCGCGCGTCGAGGGCTAATGGACATTCGCGTGACGTGTCCTCACCACGAAGCACACAATCGGCAACCCGCGACCCGAAGGTCCGCGCCGCAGAGAGTCGCGATCGGGTCAGGGCGCGGGAAGGGAAGGGGCTAAGTCGCCACTTCAATGACGGGTCAGTGGCTTTCTTGCGCCAATTGCCCCCGACGCCGGGCTAGACCGCTCGCACCGGGCGATAAACCGGCTCCCACATGGCGTCGTGCACCTGCTGCTGCACATCGCCCAGCTTGGCGCCCGCCAGCCCCTCAGCGACTGCGGCCTGCGCGACGGCGACTGCGACAGTCGCAGAGACGGATCGGAGATCCTCGATTTGGGGCAGCAGAGAGCCACCCAGCGGGCCGACATCGACCATGCCGGCAACCGCCCTGGCGGCTGCGGCGAACATCCCATCGCTGATCGAGCGCGCTCTCGACACGATCGTTCCCAGGCCAATTCCCGGAAAGAGCAGCGCGTTGTTCGCCTGAGCGATCACGTAGGTCGTGCCCCGGTACGTCACCGGCGCAAACGGGCTGCCGGTGGCGAGCAGCGCCCGGCCCTCCGTCCATTCGAGCAGGTCGGCCGGGACGGCCTCAGCGAGGTGGGTGGGGTTGGACATGGCGAAGATCACTGGACGGCCCACATGTGCAGCCATCTCTCGCACCACCGCCTCATTGAACGCACCGGGGATGGTGGACGTGCCGATCAGCATCGTGGGTCGGACGCGGCGCACCACTTCCAGTAAGCCCACCTCTGGGGTGCCGTGGCCTCGCTCCCAATCCGCCACCTCCGCCGCCGTCCTGGCGATCGGAACCTGGAAGTCGCGCAACAAGCCGCCCATCGTGTCAATGAGCAGGCCGTGGCGGCCGACACACCAGAACCGCCCCGTCGCCTCGGCCATGGACAGGCCCTCGCCGACCATCGCGTCTCTTACCTGATCGACGATGCCCACACCCGCGGTGCCCGGTCCATAGAAGACGACGCGCTGGTCGCGGAGCGGAACATCGGATGCCCGCACGGCGGAGAGCACTGCCGCAAGCGCAGTCGCACCGGTGCCCTGGATGTCGTCGTTGAAGGTGCACACCCTGTTGCGGTACTTCATCAGGATGCGCCGGGCATTGCTCAGTCCGAGGTCCTCCCAATGCAGGATGGCATTCGGGAACAGTCTGGTCGCAGTGGTGACGTATTCGTCGATGAAGGCATCGTAGTCATCGCCACGGATGCGGGTGTGGCGATAGCCGAGATACATCGGGTCGTTGAGCAGCGTCTCGCGGTTGGTGCCGACGTCGAGCATGACCGGCATCGTGCGCATCGGATTTATCCCGGCCGCAGCCGTGTATACCGCGAGCTTGCCGACCGCGATGTCGATTCCACCAACGCCCCAATCGCCAATGCCCAGGATGGCCTCGCCATCGGTGGCCACGATCAGGTCGATGTCCTCCGGGTCGGCGCCGAAGTTGATGAGCGCCTCTGCGATGCCAGCGGGATTGTCGATCGAGAGGTATACGCCGCGCGGACGCTGGTACTCATGGCTGTACCGTTCGATTGCGTCACCAACTGTCGGCGTGTAGATGATCTGGAGCAACTCTGGCAGATACCGCGATAGCACCGCGTAGAAGAGGACCTCATTGCGGTCGTGCAGCGCCGTGAGGTACGTGTATTTGGCCAGGTCATCGGGCTCGGCGCGGTATTGCGCGAAGACGCGCCCCATCTGCTCCTCGAGCGTCTTGATCGCCGGGGGGAGCAACCCGATCAGGCCGAGCGCATGGCGCTCTCCGACACCGAACGCCGAACCCTTGGTGAGCATCGGATTCGAGAGCACCGCGACGCCGCGGGACGCGGTCTCGAGGCTGCCGTCGGAAGCAACACGGTACTGGCGGGCGGTGCCGGGTCTGGGGGCTGCCATCTCGCCGCCGATCATGCCTCGGTTGCCGCGGCTTGTGCGCCGACACGAATCGGGCTCAGCGCAGGCGCAGCACATCGGACCTACCACTGCCGTGCCGCCTCATGGGTTGCAGTCGAGCCGGGACCGGTCGCAATGGGTGGCTTCGATGCGTTTAGGACCTTCGCCTCTGGCCCACCGTCACCGCGACACAAGCTTGTATCGAGAGCCTGAGCGTGAGGGTGCCCAGGCCACCGAAAAAATGAGGTCGCCGAAGATGTTTGACAAGATGGTGCTTGCAGTGGACGGTTCGCCGTCGTCAAAAGTGGCGGTAGACACCGCGATCGGGTTCGCGTCAAAGATGGGCGCTCACGTCGAGGTCGTTCACATCCGCGAGCACGACAGGATCATCTCGAAGGCAGGCTCAGGACCTGATCTCGAGACGCCTGAAGATGCCAACGCCCTGCTTGCACGCGTTGTGACGAAGGTGACCGAGGCCGGCGTCGCCGCGCACGCCACCCTGCTCACGAGCGCGCACACCACGTTGCAGCGGCGGGATCGTAGCTACCATTGCATCGACGCGCCGCTCCTCGGCAACGACGTCTCGCCCGGAGTCACCTGGCCTCCAGAATCTCCTTGAAGCGAGCGTGCACTTCGGCACCTTGTTTCGGCACCTGTTGTCTGATGATCGGCTCGAGCAGGCGCGCCATGCCGCTCAGATGCATCTCTAACACCTCACGGACCATCGTGGATGAGTCGCCGTCAGCTCCAAACGAATGGGTCGACCGGACGTCCAATCCGTTGGAGCCGCTGACGATCGCAAGGCGTCGGTTGCGGTCGTACTCAACTATCTGGATTGTGGCGTCGAAGGCCCGGCCCCCCTGGACGCGCCGGTGTCGCCACGTCGACCCCACCCTGGTGGGCCCCTCGGACGTCGCTTCAATGCTCGAGACCCACCGATCGTACTGCGGCAGGTTGCTGAAGTCGGCGAGGTACGCGAAGACCTCGTCCAACGGTCGACTGACGATGGTCGTGAACTCGGCTCGAATCAAGGCTCATCCCGTGAAAGAGGCATCACCGATGCGTACCGCTCAGCTTAGCCGCGCAGCAGTCTGAAGCAGACTGTGTCAACAGCGCCGTGGTAGCGGCTCATGAGTGGCGCCGATGACCAAGCGAACTGACGGACCGTACCTCGAAGCCGAGCCGGCGTAGGGCACTGCGGGCCTGAGTCGTGTTGAAATCAAGCACGTCCACGCCCGTCGCACGGGCGAAGACTTCTTTGATCGGGTATAGCTGCTTCTCGATCTCGACGGCGTGCTGCCGAACGACTCCCATGGGCCCGTTACGCACGGCGCGCAGGACGTCCACCTTCCGCAACCGGATCCTCTCCCCGCCGACAACCAGGTCGATGTACTGGGGCTCCGACATCCATCTTCCTCGCTCAATGAGAGTACAATAATCACAATACTAATCATCCTACGTCACCATGCGCGGCGTAAGAATCGCAGGTGGGCATCGCACTCGCCCGCAGCGCGAAGGAGCGAGCACCATGGCTGGGCCGTTCGACGAAGGGTATCCTCCGAGCAGCGAAGCCGATCTCGACCCCGGCGCAGACGTCACTGAATCGCTCGAGGACGCCGATCGCGACGCCCGCAGCGAACATCGCTTCGCGCCGGAGGGCCGTCGCCCTGATGGTGCGATTGAGGACGAGGAACGCTTCGAAGATGCCGACAGAGTCGACGACGCGAACTCGCACCACCAGCTCGCTGGGGGCCGCGGCTAGCGATCACAGGGTTTGGCCGGGAAGGCGCCGCGTCGCGCTGGCGCTCCCGGCCGCGGCTCAGCTCGAGGCGGCTGCCGAGCTCAACTGATCAAGAGTGGCGACCCCGAAGTCGTACTGCCACTCGACAAACTTGACGACCATGTCGAAGCAGCGATCCACCACGGCGTCGAGCGCCGGCACCAGTTCCTCGGACTTGGGGAGCATGGAAACGCTCATCGGAACCAAGACGGAGGTGAAGTTCTTGAGGACATCGGTGGCCGCCAGCTTGATGTCCGTGGTCTGTCGAAGGCGCTCCGCCACAGTGGCGTTGGCCGTGCGGGTGTACTCCGTGTAGTCGGTCATGGCATTGTCCTCGCGGCCTCTGAGTCCCGTTTTAGGGCTCGCTGGGGAGGCGTGCTAAGTATATCAAGCATCAGCTAGGTTGTCAAACCACGTGCCTCAGCTGGTCGTTGGTCGATCAGCGTTTGTGGGACCTTGGTCCTCGTGGTTACTGACGTTCGGCACTATCTCGCGGGGCGACAGCTCCCTAGCGTGGTCTCATGAACACACTCCTGATTCTCGACGAGGCGTCGGGCGAAGAAGTCCAGCGGTGCTCCGGGCCGGCCCCAGACGGGTCCTGTCCGCGCGTCAGCATCGGCGACATCCTCCCCTGCGCCGGCTATGCCCTCAGGCCGGCGGACACCGGGGCTGGGCAGCGGCGATATTCGGTGTCGGGCCAGGCGACGCTCTGCCCGGTCACAATCGCGGCAGCGCTGGCAGTCACTCCGGACACCCTTCTGACACTCGACGAGTGACAGATTCGGCGGTCGTCACGCTTCCCGGTACGCAACTCCTGAACACCGCCATACCTCGGGGCCCGGAAGAGACGCACCGCAGCCAGCGTGCCGGTTGGTTGCGTGCCGCTGTCCTCGGCGCCGACGACGGCATCGTGGCAACGGCGAGCTTGATGATCGGCGTGGCCGCGACGAGCGCGCCAGTTCGACTGGTATTGCTGGCAGGAATCGCCGGCCTCGTGGCCGGCGCGCTGTCGATGGCAGCAGGCGAATATGTGTCGGTCAGTTCCCAGCGCGATGCGGAGGACGCCGACGTCGCTCTCGAGATCAAGGAACACAATCGTGACCCGGTGTACGAGCTCGCCGAATTGACGGCGCTCTACGTCAACCGTGGACTGCAACCCAGCCTCGCCGCCCAGGTGGCCCAACAACTCAGCGCGCGGGACGCCCTGGGTGCCCATCTTCGCGATGAATTCGGCTTCACGGTTCACGGTCGCGCTCGGCCGACGCAGGCCGCGGTGGTATCGGCTGCAAGTTTCGCGCTCGGCGCGGCAATGCCAATCATCGGCGCCCTGGTCGCGTCACCCGCCGCCAGGATCCTGGTCATCGCGGCGGTCGCACTCGTGATGCTCGCCGTCTTGGGCACCGCCGGGGCACACGCCGGCGGCG
>CATPBU010000140.1 GCA_955652455.1 Candidatus Dormiibacterota bacterium | reverse complement strand
CGTTGTCCTCGACGCTGAGCGAACGCTGCCGCGGCCGGCTGCGCCTGCGGTGCGGGCTGGCCGGTCAACGGCGAATAGCTGCCGGCGGGCGACGGGCTGCCAAAGGTCGGCGCCGGCAGGGTGGAAGCCGTCGGTTGCCCCGCCTGCTGTGGGAGGGTCCCGGCCGACCACGCCTGGGGCTGGCTCGCCGGCACCGGTGAGTACTGCGGCTGAGTCGCCGGCGTGTCGGCGCCAGCCGGGGTCGCTTCCGACGCTGTCACGGGTTGAGAGCTGGCTGTGGCACCGCTCAGTGCGTCGATGAGCGCCCGCGTCTTGGCGACCTCCTCGACAGCGCCGATGAAACCCTGCTTGTTGAAGCCGTCGGTGTACACGTACGCAGTCACGACCGTGTTGGCGCCGGTGGGTTCACCGCGGACCAGCGCGGGTCGTGCCGCCAGCACCCGCTCGATCGCCTGCGTTTCACCGCCGGGGCTCGAGGTCGAGCTCACCCTGACCCGGTCATCGCCCTCGTCGAGGCGAACGTCGATGGGCACCGAGGCGGAGCCGCGCGAGCTGGAGCGGAGTCCGAGGGCGATCTCTGCGCCGGGCTCGGTGCGATCCTCGACGAGCTGAAGGCCAGTCCTGTCGTTGCACCAGGCGGCGATCTCGGACTTGATGTTCTCGGCTGTCATCGTCAAAAGACTCCCATGTCTGCCTGCCCGTCGCGGCGGACTATACGGCGCCCGTACGGACGTGGGCGGTCAATACGGCGCATGGGTGCCGGCGCGGCGCGGCGCTACACTCCCGCCAATCAAGGGGGAACCAGATATGGCAACCAGCCCATGGCCGCTCATCCACGCTGAGCGCAAGGCGCTCGCCGGTGATCTGCAACAGCTGCCGGAGACCCAATGGGCGACCCAGTCGCTGTGCGCCGACTGGACGGTCCGTGACACGCTCGCTCACATGACCGCCACCGCGAAGATGACTCCGCCGCGCTTTTTCGGCAAGTTCATCGCCTCGGGGTTCCGCTTCAACGCCCTGTCAGCCAAGGATGTCGCCGCCGAGCAGGGCACGTCCGGTGCCGACGCGCTGGCCCGGTTCACGGCGATGCTCGACGCCACCACGCACCCCCCGGGTCCGGTCGAAGCCATGGTTGGCGAGGTCGTGGTGCACGGCGAGGATATCAGGCGCCCGCTGGGGATCCGCCATAGGTACTCCGACGAGGCACTGACCCGGACGGTGGACTTCTACCGCGGCTCCAACCTGCTCATCGGAGCCAAGCGCCGTGCAGACGGCCTCAGGCTGCGTGCCGACGACATCAACTGGACAGCGGGCAACGGCCCGGAGGTGATGGGGCCGCTGGTGTCGATCATCCTCGCCATCACTGGGCGACGGGTGGGGCTGGACGACCTCTCCGGCGAGGGGCTGGCGACATTGCGCGGGCGCGTTTAGCCAGGTCGTCGCCGGCCGGGAAGTGGGACCGGCGCCGGCGGGGTGAGGGTGGGCTACCGCTGGGGACGCGCCCGGGCGAGCGCGAGGTGCTGGTAGGCCAACAGACCGGGTCGGAGACGCCCGACCTGGTAGGCGAGCGCGCTCAACCTGCCCCCGCGAAACACCGGGACCGGGCAGGTGAGATCGGCCTCGACCACGTCGAAGGCCGCCTGCTCGAGGCATTCGTGGAAGCTGCGCCTCGTGAAGTTGCGCAGGTGGGTGCGATCGAGCAGGCCGCGGTCGGTGTACTGCCAGCGACCGGCGAGAAGCTGCAATCGGAGCGCCCAGTTGGCCCCGTTGGGCACGCTGGCAACCAGCCGGGCGCCCGGGGATAGCAGCGGCCGCAGCCGTCGCAGTGCCGCCACCGGGTCAGCGAGGTGCTCGAGGACGTCGGCGAGGATGAGCAGGTCGACGCTGCCCGGCTTCAATGGCGGTGCCTCGACGGACAGATCCACGCGGTACGCCTCTCGACCGCTCGCCACCGCCTCGGCGACCGCGGCGTCGTCGACGTCGGCCACGATCACCGTGGCACCGCGCGCGGCGAGGGCTGACGAGACATAGCCCGAGGAGCCACCGGCGTCGAGGACGACCTTGGGCGTGCCGCAGAGACGGAGCAGGCGACGATGTGCGCCGTACGGGTCGGCATTGAGATCGACATAGGCCATCGGCGCGCGCATTCTACCGGTCCGCCACCTTTCGTCCTGCGGCTACGATGGCGACGTGTTCATCGCCGTGCCCATTGCAGCCGGCTGACGCTCGTCTCGCGCCCGGGGCGATTGTCATCGTCGCGTACCAGGGAGCGGACCACATCCGCCGAGCGCTGGAGTCGTGCCGGAGCCATGCGGAGGCAGGCGTCATCGTCGTCGACAACGCATCGACGGACGGTGGACGTGAGCTCGTCGCCGCCGAGTTCCCTGAGGTTCGGCTGCTCCCACAGCCGCTCAACCTCGGCTTTGCTGCGGGGTGCAATGTCGGCATCCGCGCGGCTCGCGCCGTAGGGGCGCAGTGGGTGCTGCTGCTCAACCAGGACGCCGCTGTCGAGGCGCACACCGTGGCGGCCCTCGCTGCATTCCTGGATTCCCAACCGCGCGCCGCTGCCGTCCAGCCGGCGCTGTTCCGTGCCGACGGGCTGGTCAACAGCCTGGGCAACCCTGTCCACTACCTCGGGTTCAGCGCCGCGGGCGGCAACGGCCTGCCCCTCGCCGAGGCGGAGCGCGATCCATGCCTTCCCTGGCTTCGTGACCGTCGCTGGCGCACCAGCGGCGTCACCATCCCGGCCTTCACCGGCGCGGCGGTGATGCTCAGGTTGGCGGCACTCGACGAGGTTGGCCTCTTTGAGGAGGAGTTGTTCCTCTACCACGAGGACCTCGAACTCGGGCTGCGCCTGCGACGCGCCGGCTGGACCCTGCATCTGCTCGGCTCGGCCCGGGCTGTGCATCACTACGACTTCTCACGGAACCCGCGCAAGTGGTACTTCCTGGAGCGCAACCGCCACTGGACGCTGCTGGCGCACTACAGCACGCGTTCCCTCGCCGTCCTTGCCATTCCGCTCGTCGCCGTCGAGTCTGCCGTGTGGGCGATGGCGTTCCGGCAGGGCTGGGTCCGAGAGAAGTGGCAGTCATACCTGTACTGGTTGCGCCCCGGCACGGTGGACCACCTGCGCCGTCGGCGTCGCGAGCTCGCTGCCGTCGGTGGGATCAGTGACCGTGAACTGCTCCGTGCGGCGTGCGGGCGGCTGGTTGCAACAGAGGTGGCGAGCCCGGTGGTCGACCGGGTCGTCAACCCGGTCAGCGCCGTGCTCTGGCGAGTGCTGCGGCCATTGCTGCGATGAACGACGGCGGATGTGGCGCGAGACCTCGCGTAGAATTGGGAAGCGCTTTCGCCGCGACTGAACGATGACTGCACGCACACTCGTCATCATCCCCGCGTTCAACGAGGAGGCATCCCTCCCGGCCGTTCTGGCGACTCTCCGCGCTGGAGTGCGTGACTGCGACGTCCTGGTGGTTGACGACGGATCAGCAGACAACACCGCTGCGGTGGCGAGGAGCGGCGGGGCGATGGTGGCTCGCCTGCCCTTCAACCTCGGTGTGGGAGGAGCGCTGCGCACCGGCTTTCGTTTTGCCAGCCGGCATGGCTATGAGCGAGCGGTGCAATTCGACGCGGATGGTCAGCACCACGTCGCCGGGATCAACGCGCTCCTGGGTGAGCTCGATGGCGGGGCGGACGTAGTCGTCGGCAGCCGCTTCGTCGAGGGCATCAAGGGCTATCGCACCGGGGTTGTGCGCGGGGGTGCGATGAGCGTCCTGCGCTTCGCCTTGAGCCTGATGACGGGTCAGCATTTCACCGACACGTCGTCGGGGTTCCGCGCCTACTCGCGCCGCGTCATCGAGTACTTCGCCGATGCATACCCGCTGGAGTACCTGTCAGACACAGTGGAGTCACTGCTGCTCGCCTGCTACGCGGGCTTCAACGTTGTTGAGATACCGGTGACGATGAGTGAGCGGACCGCGGGTGTCCCCTCCAACCGCAACCTGCACCTTGTCTACCACTACACGCGGCTCCTGCTCGTTCTGATCGCGATGGCCTCACTCCGACAGCGGCGCGGGGCGCGGACGGCGCCGTGACCCCGCGCGCTCGTGTGCTTGCCCTGGTCATCACTTTCGTCTGCCTGCTCCTCATCGCCCGGCAGGTCAGGCGTCGGCAGATGCGTGCCACGTACCTGGTCGTGTGGACGTCGCTGTGCGTGGCCGTGATCCCTTTCATCGCCATCCCCGGCGCGATCGACCAGGTCTCGTCGTGGATTGGGATTTACTACCCGCCGGCGACGGCCTTCCTGCTGGCGATCATCGTGCTCTTTCTCATCAGCATCCACTTCTCGCGTCAGCTGACACGCTTGGAGGAGCGCACCCGCATCCTCGCCGAAGAGCTCGCTCTTCTGCGGAGCGAGCCAGCGTCGTGGCCCGACGTGGCGTCCCCGGCCGCGGCCGCCGAACCGCCCGAGAGGGCTGCTGCGCCCAGCCAACTCACCGCTGACATTTGAGGAGCTATGTCGGGACGGTGATCGCGCTCGACGACTGCGGCGGCAACGTTCGCCGATTTCGCACCGGTCCCCGTCCAGCGATGCCGAAGAGCACCATCAGACCGGTGGCGATGAGAGCCAGCAGCACCCAGAGTCCCCACCCGGCGGGAGGTTGCCAGGATGTCCGTCGGAGGAAGTTCAGAGGCCCGTTGGCGCCCACTGCGTATCGACGGGAGTTTGTGTACCAGGCGTCGAGTTGCACAAACGCGGCTAGCAGCGCGATGT
>CATPBU010000139.1 GCA_955652455.1 Candidatus Dormiibacterota bacterium | reverse complement strand
GACCAACGAGATCTACACCCCGGGCCCCAACGGGATCACCTGTGAAGCTCCCTGGTACATCACCGGCCCGTCGCACGACATGACCGTCGCCAATGTCGTGAGCATGGGTGGTCCGGGGATCGTCAAGCCACCGACCTCGAACATCACCCTCACCAACCAGACGGTCAAAGGGCTGGGCTGCTGATCGCCATCGACGGGCATGCTTCGCCGCCTTCGGAGGTTGCCTGCGTCGCCGTTGCGGTCTGGCCGCGTGGCGGGGTGTAACCGGGTCCGTATGACCACCTAGCGGGGCGATGTGCCTTGCAGAAACGGACCGGAACTGGGAGGTGGTCATGGCTCGCAACCATCGGTTCATTCAAGTCCTATTCGTGGCCGGGAGCACGCTGCTCTTGGGAACGGTTGGCATCTCACGTCCGCTCAGTGTCGGCGCGGCGACCGCTGCGCCTCATGGTGGCTTCAACCGGCCGGGGGATCTGCTGATCTCCGATCAGTTCAACAACCGCGCAGTTGAGATCAACCCCGCCACCAAGCAGATCGTGTGGAGCTTCGGCTCGGGCAACCCGACGTTGTGTGACCCTGGACCGGGATCGATCATCGGGCTCAACGACGCCGAGAGGCTGTCCGGTGGACTGACCCTGCTCGCCGGCACCGGGATCCCCGCCGGCGCGTCACCGGTGGCGCCGGGATTCAGCTGCGTCGATAATCGCGTCATCGTTGTGAGTCACCACGGCGATATCGTCTGGCAATACGGCCAGGCGGGGGTTACCGGCTCGGAGCCCAACGAGTTGAACGTGCCGGTCTTCGCCATCCAGCTGCCGAATCGCAACATCCTCATCGTCGACCAGGGCAACAATCGGGTGGTCGAGGTCGGACGCTTCAGCAGGGAGATCGTCTGGACATACGGGCCGACATCCGGACCCGGGGCGCTCAACAATCCCAACAGCGCCGAACTGCTCCCGAACGGTCACATCCTGATCGCCGACGAGAACAACAACCGCGTCATCGAGATCACGCGCGGAGGGCACATCGTGTGGCAGTACGGCAGTGGCTCACCGACAGTCACGACCCCCCTGCAATTCGCCGCATTCGCCAGCCGCCTGCCCAATGGCAACACCCTCATCACCGACTCGGGTCACAGCCGAATCGTGGAAGTCACCGAGGACAAGCACGTCGTCTTCCAGTACTTCACCAACCGCGGTACGAACAGCATGCCGTCGCCGCTGCCCACCAACGCCGTGCGCCTCGCCAACGGCGACACGGCGATCGCCGACCAGTTCAACCACCGCGCGATCATCGTCGGGGAGGAGAAGAACCTCGAGTTCCAGTACGGCATGACCAACGTCCCGGGCAACTCGCCGGGACTCCTGGACGGCCCATACACCGCATTCGTGGTGGGTGATTTCACGGGTCAGACCCCGCCACCCAAGGACTTCTAACAACGCCGCTGCAGGGCGGGCGCCGATCCGAGCGGATCATCGGCGCCCGCACCAGCGGCTCTGGCGTCTCGCGAGCAACCCGTGGGCGGGCAGGATTCGAACCTGACAAGCCCCGCTTCGGACATGCGGGTTGTATTCGGGACGCGCGCTCGGCAGGAACTGATGGGCAAGCACGTACGCGTGCGCACGCTAGCGTGATTCTGCTACCCTCCGGCGCGCGGCTCGTGGGTCCGCCCAGACCACAGGCGCAACCCCTTTTCGGAGCCGTCTGGTAGCGCGAGGTCCCCCCTGCGCGATCGGGCGGCTTCCTTCATTCCTGCTCGCCCGCTCCTGGGCGCGCCTCTGGCTGTGTTGGTGTCGCCGGGTTTCGGATTGGGGAGCGTCCGCGTGGGCGGGACGCGGACGTTTCCCCGCACGTGTATACGTCGCGCGGACGGAAAAGGTTCCGCGACGGCGGCCTCGCTGCCGGCGGCCGTGTCTTACAGGCGTGAGGCCGCGGCGCCCAGAGTGGGACCAGACCGTCACGCCCGTTGCGCCACCTCCCTGTGCTGATGCGGGGACCGAGTTAGGGTAGGGGCGGTGCGCGGCGGAGCGCCTCCGCCCCCACTCCTATAACGGGTCGACGCCGTCGACGTGACCAAATCCGGTGACCAGGCGTCGCACATCCTCGACGCGGTCGTAACCCGGGACTCGCGAGGCCTCGACATCTGCATGATTGTGCCCTGAGCCGATCGCCTTCCGGCGGGAGAAGCCCGTGGTCCGTCGTCCGAGAGAAGCCCTGCAGCACAGCGGCCTCGTTGAGGTGGTGCTGGTCTGCACCTTGGTCGCCGTCGTCGTCATCGTCGTTCTCGTGGTGGTCCGCGACACGCCCGCCGTTCCGATGAACATCGTGCGCGCCTTGGGGGGTTCCCCCAGTCCGTCCTAGAGCAGCGCGTGGAGCTTGGCCAGCGGGCCGATCAGGCTCGGGCAGGCCGCCAAACGCAGTGCCCCCGAGCACGATGGAGGGGAAGGCGAACCAGCCTTACCGGGCGGTTTCGACAGCCAACGTGATGCTAGCCAAGTGCTCCTCGACGTGGGCAATCACAACCTCCGCCACCTCGATGCCCGACGCACGTTCCCCGCCAAAGTCAACTTCGTCGTCAAGCTGATGCTCGGTCAAAGTGCGCAGGGCCGACGCGAGAGTTTTGCCGTTGAGGGTGAGCAATTCGACGACCTCGTCGGGGCTCGCTACCACGCCAAGCGCGGCTTGCTCGGCGTTCACGGCACGGATCGGGCCAACGACGATCGGCTCGCCTCCGGCAATGGCCCGCACCCACAGAGTCATTGCGGGATACCAAAGGCCCAAATGCCGAGCTGTCACACCGACCGGCCATCCTTCGGCGGCGGTGACCCTCTCCCAATGATTCCGGGCTTCTCGGTCGATGTAGCCAATTGCCCTGACGTTGGCGCGCTCGAACCGATCGGCAGCCTCAGAACCGGTCATGAATTGTCCAATCCGAATAAGCCCCCGGCAACAACCTCGGAAGCTCTGCAAGGTACACCCACTCGAGCGAGTCCGCGCCAAGTCGAGCCAGCGAGTTCTTCGTCCCTCACGACGTCGGTATAGCCGTCTACGCCACGAGGGCACTTGCGAGCGCGAAAGGAACGATCCCGAACCGGAAACCGCGCAGGGGCCCAGTTATGTTCGTAGGGCTCTCTCGCAATCAGTCAAAGGCGGCTCGCGAGTGTGCTGGCGTCAGCGCCGAACTGCAACTCGGAGGACACCGACCGATGGCCCACCAGACCCTCGTCGACACCTTGGAGGTGACCTGAGCCGGCTCAATGACTTCTCCCACCCGCCGCGACGGCCGGGACCGTTCCCGCATCGCATTCGTACTCTTCCTCCTGCCGATGGTCGCGGTGGCAGTGGCGTCGGTTGTCGGCCTTGTTCTCAGCAATGCCGCGTCCACCACAGTGAACGCCTTGAGGGCGGAGCAATTTGTCTACCTCAGTGCCGACGAGCATATTCACGACGTGGCCCTCGCGGGCATCGCCTACGTGCTGAAGCCCTCTAGCGAAGACAGGGCGGCGATGGTAGCCGCGTCCTCGGAGGTGGACGCCGCGTTCGCCAGCCTGCACGCCGAGGCGAGCGTTGACGCCACCGAGGGACCTGTCCTGTCCGCGGCTGTCCGCGCATGGAATGCGAGCGAGCGGGTACGACAGGTGGTTCTTGCTGCGCGTGTTACTGGCAGTCCTGAAGCGACCAACCTATCGACGCTGGAGACTGAGTTGACTGACTCCGTGTCTGCCGTCAACTCGCAACTGCATTCGCTCGTGTCCCTCAATGGAGTGCAGCTGGCTGCCGCAGAGCACCAGCGGGACACGACGCAGCTGGGCGAAGCCATCGCAATTGCGGTGTCCACCGTCGCGGGGTCCCTGGCCGGGATATGGATGTGGCGTCAGTTGAAGGAGCGGCAGCTTGCCGTGCGCCGCCGCGAACGCCGACTGTCGGCGCTGGTCGAAAACTCCAGTGACGGCATCCTGGTCATCGACGATGCCGACCACGTCGTATTCGCCACCCCTGCTTTCGGTCTGGATTTCGGGGGCGACAAATCGTCCACGCCCGACTTCAAATACATGATTCACCCTGACGAGTTGACCCGCACCTCGAGGGCGTGGCGTCGCGTGAAATCAGGTGAAGCCGACACCGTATGCGAGATTGAGACCCGCCTGCTTCGCCGCGATGGTGAGTGGCGACAGTTTTACGTGAAGCTCGCCAATCGGTTGGATGACGCTGCTGTTGCCGGCATCGTTGTGAACCTGACCGATGTCACTGAGCAGCGTGAGGTCGAGCGGAAACTCAACCACCAGGCTGTTCACGATCCCCTCACGGGTCTGCCCAATCGATCGCTGTTCAACGACCGTCTCGAGCATGCCCACAAGCGGCTGCAGCGCAGTGCGGGACGGTACGCGGTGCTGATGCTCGACCTCGACAACTTCAAGACCGTCAACGACACGCTCGGGCACGCGGCGGGCGACGAGCTCCTCCGGGCCGTGGCGTCGAGGATCGCCGGAGTGCTCCGGGGCAGCGACACCGTGGGCCGCCTCGGAGGGGACG
>CATPBU010000138.1 GCA_955652455.1 Candidatus Dormiibacterota bacterium | reverse complement strand
GCGTGACGTGATTGCGCCGGTTCTGCGCGCCGGCGCCGCGGCATTTGTGGTCGCGCACAATCACCCGTCTGGCGATGCGTCGCCGTCGCGTGCGGACCGCGTCGTCACCGAAGCGCTGCGCAACGCTGCGGCGTTGATCGGGGTGCCGATGCTCGACCACATCGTCGTCTCCGCGCGTGCCCACCACTCCTTCCGCGAGGTGGAGGGGTGGGACGCGGTCAGCGCTGCCTGAACCGATCAGGAGAAGGCGTCTTCCCCGGTGATCATCTTGCCGAGGATGAGTGTGTGCACCTCCTCGGTGCCCTCGTAGGTAAGCACCGACTCGAGGTTGTTCATGTGCCGCATCACCGGGTATTCGAGGGTGATTCCGTTGGCTCCCAGGATGGAGCGAGCCTCCCGCGCAATCTCAATCGCTGCGCGCACGTTGGCGCGCTTGGCCAGCGACACCTGCACCGGGTGGAGGCGGCCGGAATCCTTGAGCGTACCGAGACGATGGGCCACGAGTCGACCCTGCACCAGGGAGGTCGCCATGGTAGCCAGCTTGGCCTGCGTCAGTTGGAGGCGGGCGATCGGGCTGTCGAACACGCGCCGGGTCTTGCTGTAGTCCACCGCGGCCTCGAAGCAGGCGCGGCCGGCACCGAGCGCGCCCCACGCGATTCCATACCGAGCCTCGTTGAGACAGGACAGCGGACCGCTCAGACCGGTGACCCCGGGCAGGACCGCCGTCTCGGGCAGGCGAACGTTGTCGAAGTGCAGCTCGCTCGTCACCGAGGCACGGAGCGACAGCTTGCGGTGGATGTCGGCGGCGGTGAATCCTGGCGTGCCACGCTCCACAAGAAAGCCGCGCACGCCATCGTCGGTGCTCGCCCAGACCACCGCCACATCGGCAACCGAGCCATTGGTGATCCACATCTTGGTCCCGTTGAGCACCCAGCCGTCGCCGCCTCGGCGCGCCGCAGTGCGCATCGACCCGGGGTCGCTGCCGGCGTCCGCTTCGGTGAGCCCGAAACACCCGATCATCGATCCTGCCGCCATCTCTGGCAGAAACCTTTGCTTCTGCTCCTCGCTGCCGTAGGCGTGGATCGGGAACATCGCCAGCGATCCCTGCACGGACACGAAGGAGCGCAAGGCACTATCGCCGGCCTCGAGCTCCTCGCACGCCACTCCGTAGGCAATCGCCGTGCTGCCGGCGCAGCCGTAGCCGGTCAGGTGCATCCCGAGCAGGCCTAGCGCGGCGACCTCGGCGACGAGCTCTCGGGGGAACGTGGCCGCCTCGAAATGGTCTGCAATGATCGGGAGCACGCGCTCGCGCACCATCGACCGCACCGTGTCGCGGATCAGCCGTTCGTCGTCGCTCAGCAGGCCGTCGACGTCGAAGAGGTCAGCGGCCGCGGGCAACGCCGGACGGGCGCGTGCGGCGTGCGTGGTGGTCACCACAGGATTGAAGCACGAGGCCGGACCCGGCCGTGGCCTACGCCACCGCGTCCTGCGCCGTGCTGGCCCGGGCTGCCTCCACCTGGGTGCGGAGCAGCGTCTCGGGGACAAATCCGACCTTGAGCGCGCTGCGGTCGAAGCCTACGTTGGCCACGAGGCAAAATCACACCGAAATGGTCGGGTTTAGCGCCTCGCCGGTACGGTCGCGGCCGATCGCGAACGGGTACCCTCGGCGGACGAGGACCAGCGGATGACAAAGGGAACGGGCGTGCCGAGCAAACGCGGCGATCTCGCCAGCCTGCTTCGCGAGGCCTTCAGCCGCGAAGCTGAACGCGTGGTTCGATGCCTGTTCTACGCACGTCGCGCCGACGTCGAGGGCCGCGCCGACATCGCCGCGGTGCTTCGTGCGGTCGCCGAAGGTGAGACCAGCCAAGCCTTTGGCCACCTCGAGTTCAGCGAGGAGAGCGGCGACCCCCTGGCCGGCGGTGGCGATGCCGGGGGCGACCTCGCGGCCCTTGTCGAGGCGGAGGAGGCGGCGGTCGAGCGGTATGGCGAGCTCGCCGCGGCAGCCCGCGGTGCCGGCAGCAACGACGCCGCCGACTGGTTCGAGTCGCTGGTCGGCGCCGAGAACGTGCACCTCGGCGTACTGCGTCGAGCAGCGGCGGTCGGCAAATGAGCTGGGAGTGGCTGGGGCGCGCCGAGGTGCGTACCGGCGCTGCGTATGAGGCCGACCGCGCTGCCGGTCGCTCGCGCCTCGCCGAGGCGGCAACGGACCGACGGGTGAGGCTGGGGCCCGACCTTGTTCTGGTCTTCGAGACCCGTGATATCGTCCGGGCTTCGCTCGAGGAACTGCTGCGTGCCGAGCGCATCATCGACGAGCAACGGATCGCCGCCGAGACCGGGGCCTTCGCTGACCTGGTCGCCGGCGACCATGAGCTTGGCGCCACGCTCTACCTGGACATCGCCGACCCCGCGGCGCTCGCCGACCGGCTCGCCGAGCTTGGCGACCTCAGCAGCGCGGTATTGCTCGACCTGTCCGGTGCCCCGGTGACCGCGCGCTCCGACGGTGCCGAGGCCGG
>CATPBU010000137.1 GCA_955652455.1 Candidatus Dormiibacterota bacterium | reverse complement strand
TTCAGGGAGTACTCGCCGTACACGCCGAGTGACACGACCAGTCCGGTGACCGGGTCCTGGACGTTGTCGATCCGACCGCCGAACTTCAGGTCGGGATACTCGCGGCTGCCCACGAAGTAGATCTCGGCGCGGTACAGGTTGCCACCGGTGAGGTGGTCCGCAAAGAAGCCGAGGAAGGGGATCTCGGTGGCGTCAAGTGCGTGGCGGCCGGGTGGCAGCGTGCCCTTGACCTCGCCCTGGTACATGAAGACCGCGACCTCGTCCGGGGCAACGATCGCGTTGCTGTACCGGCGGATGCTCAGGTCCGGCCACTTGAAGACGATCTGGCCCTTGCGGGCGTCTGGGACGGCGATGTTCTCGCGTGGCGATGGGAAAAAGTCGGGCATCACAGGCCTCTGGGGGTGATCGACTGGTGCACCCACATTATCGGCTTGCCGCCAAGCGACCAAACGCACGAGGCGCTGGTGCGACTCTTCACAGCTTCGTAGCCCGCCGGTGTCGGGGGGGCGCCACGACGTCGCGGAGAATGGACTGGACCCGCCGCCGAGTGCTTTTCGCTCATCCACCACGAGGCAACCGTGTTCGCTATGACAGCTGGGGAAGCGACCGCACTGCCTCGTGACTGCGCCGTGACCGGACCATGGCGGCCGCGCCTCTTGCGATCAGGCAGATTGCAAGAGATGTGCCTCAGGGGCGGGAATCACCCGTGATCGCCATGAATGACGCGGTCGACGTCCTCCGCCACGGCTGGCAGGATGCGGCTGGCATCTTCGCGCCCGAGAGCCCCGAGATCGCCGAGTTGCTCCAGGCCCGCCTCGAGATGGCGGTCGCCAACGGTGCGCTCGACGAAACCCATCTCCTCGGCGCCATCGACGACGTCGAGTCCATGGCCGTCAGCACCGGCAGCCCATCCGGCCAGGCCCTGGCCCGCCGCCTGCGCCGCACCGTCTACGAGTACCTCTTGGCACTCGACGCGGCGCCGCAGCCCGTCGTCGCAGCGCCCGCGCCGGGTCCGGCCGTGGAGACGCCCGATGCCGTGACCGAGGAGGTCACAGCCCTCGGGCATCGCGCGGCTCCTGCTCAGGACGCCGCTCAGGCGCCAGAAGCGGTCACCATTGCAGCTGCCTCGGCTGTTGATGACGCGCCTGCCGCGGCTCCCACCACTGAGGACGACGAGAAGGTGGAAGCCAACGGTGAGTCCCCAGAGAGACGCTCGCGATTCGGTCTGCGCCGTCGCCAGGATACCCCTGAGCTGGACGAGGACGCTTCGCCCGAGCCGGACACAGACGGCGACGCCGCAGGCCCCGCCCCCGCGGCCGCCGGCGACGGGGACGTTGAGCCGACGGGGCAATACGACCCAACCACCGACACCCCCGCGGCGGCGGCTCCGGCCGCCCCCGAGGCTCAGGCTACCGCGCCGCCCGCCAACGTGGTTGCACCTCCTGCCGCACCTGAGGTCGGCGCGACCGATGTCACCGATGCCGAGCATCCTGATGGCTTCGTCGCTCCCAAGTCGGGTTTCCACATCGTCGAGGACACGCACCCCACCCACGCTCCTGAAGCTGCCGCCGAGTCACCGCTGCAGATGCCGGCGTTCGCCCAGCAGGATGCCACCGCGTCCAGCCCGGAACCGGATACGAGTGCAGCTTCACCGGCCGCGCCTTCAAGCCCGGCCGGTGCCGAGGGCGACCTGGCCACCTACCAATGGACGCGACCGGTTGCTGCTTCGCCGCCACCGGTCGCCGCGCCCGCAGCGGGGCCGTCCGGTCCTGCTCCCGCTGCCGCCACGGCAGCCGCGACCGAAGAACGCGCCGAAGACTTCGAGATCGACAGCGAGAACGGCTGGCGGATTCGCCCGGGTGCACTCACTAAGCAGCCAGTCATGGACGAGGACCCATTCGAGAGCAACCCCAAATTGGCGGAGCTGCGCCGGCGCATTGACGAGCGCCTCCGCCGCAAGCGTTGCGACGAGGCTGCCGCCCTGCTCCAGGAGCTCGCCCAGGAGACGGGCGGACGAGTCGTCGCCGAGCTGGCCATGAATGCCGGCGACCGCTGCCAGAGCCTCGGCAAGTCCAACGCAGCGCTGAACTGTTACCTGGCAGCATCGCGTGCCGACCCCGTGTACGAGCTGCCCCTGAGCAGGCTCGCCGACATCTGCATCGACGACCAGGACACCGAGCTGGCGGTGTCGTACCTCGAACGCATCGCACGCCTCTACCGGTTCCGGGGTGACGACAAGGCGGCGCTTCGCGTCTACCGCCGCATCGCCACCATCGCGCCGTATCGCGAGGATGTCCTCAACGTGCTGCTCAACGCGCAGAACACGGGGCGATTCGAATCCTGATCAGCGTTGGCTCTTCATGACGCGGCGTCAGAACCGGATCGGAGAGTCGATGGCTTTGTTACCAGATGGCGACACTGGGTGATCAATCCTCGGCGAAACTCGACAGAGGACTCAGAACGCGTCCCGCTTCGCATCGACGCTCGATGCATCACCTCAAGAAACGACATCAAAAGCAAGGGGAACTGACGTGGCCATTCAGCCGAACAAGCCGCAGAACCGGGTGTTTCTGCTCGTGGGCATCGTGCTCGCCGCGGCCGCCGCGCTCGCTGTTGTATTCGCGATCAGCCGCAGCGGCAACAACACGCCGACCTCAAGCGTCGTCGTTGCCAAGACCACCATCTCGGCAGGAACCTCGATCACTGCCGACATGCTCACCACCACCGGGCTCGCACAGGGAAGCTTCCCTGCTGATGTCTACACCGACCCCGCTGCGGTGGTCGGCAAGACCGCGCCGGTGACTCTGAGTCAGAACACACCGGTCTACCAGTCGCTGTTCGTCTCTGCGAATCCCGGTGTCCCGGGCCAGGCGGTCATCGCACACCTGGACATCACCAAGGGATACGTGGCGCTGGCCATCCCCGCGGCCAGCACCGGCAGCACCGGAGCCAGCGCGGAGCTCGCTTCCGTCGGCTTCTACATCCAGCCCGAGGATCACCTCGACATCCTCATCGACCCAGGGATCCCCGGTCAGACCGGCGTGCGCTACTCCTTCCAGGATGTCCGCGTGCTGCGCGTGGGCGCATCGGGTGCCACCACCGGCGCTGTCAACTCCTACATCATCGAGCTGCCGCGCAGCCAGGCGGAGATCATGACCGCGCTCACCACCGGCCGCACCGGTGGCCAGGTCGTCCTCAAGTACGTGCTGCGTCCCGCGAACGAGTGGGGCAAGCGCGACGGCCAGAACGGCTTCGACAAGCCCAACTACGAGGCCAGCACCGCCGCACCGCTCACCACCGGCGCTGACAGCGGTGCGTCCGCCGCCTCACTCAACGCACTCTTCGCCCACTGAGTCGAGGGCCAGGTGAACCGCAGCCCATTTGACGTGGAGAAAGGGTGATGACCTTCAGCCTGCCGGCGGTCGCCGCCGCGGTGCTCGCCGCGGGCACAGTCTTCAGCATGACGCTGTGGGCATCGGGCCGACGTCTCAGCGAGGCCGACCGGGTCGCTGCGCGACTCAGCCAGTACGGGCGACCCGCCGAACTTGCTCCGACACGGGTCAAGACGGGCAATCCGTTCCGCGACATGGTCGAGGCCTTCTCCGCCATGCTCAACCCGGTGCTGGCGCGCTCGTCGCACACCGGCAAGCTCGCCGACGACCTGCAGAAGGCCGACCTCAAGCTGAAGTCGTCGGAGTGGGTGCTTGCGGTGGTGGCGTCGGGCGTCGTGCTTGGCGCCCTCCTCGCACTGCGCTTCGCCAACCCCGTCGTCTTCCTGGTCGGCCCGGTCGGCGCGTGGGTCTTGAGCGCCGTGTACCTCCGCTTCCGCCAGGGGCGCCGGGCGCGCTCGTTCAACAACCAGCTCGGCGACACCATCACCCTGCTCAGCAACGCGCTCAAGGCCGGGTACTCGTTCGCGCAGGCATTGTCGTCGGTGAGCAAGAACGGCTCACCTCCCATCTCTGAGGAGTTCAGCCGGGCCACCCGCGAGATCGCGCTCGGGATCACCGTCGATGACGCACTCAACCACATGGTGATGCGCAACAAGTCCGAGGACTTCGACCTGCTCGTCACCGCCGTGCAGATCCAGCGCGTGGTCGGCGGCAACCTGGCCGAGATCCTCGACACCATCGCCTATACGAATCGCGAGCGCGTCCGCATCCAGGGCGAGATCCGCACCATTACCGCGCAGGCACGAATCTCCGGGCTGATCATCACTCTGCTCCCCTTTGGGCTCGCCGGGGTGCTCTCGGTCATCTCGCCGTCGTACTTCGGGCCGATGCTTTCCGAGAACCTAGGCCACATCATGCTCGGGATCGGGGTCTTCTCGATCATCATCGGCGCGGCCGCGATCCAGAAGATCGTAAAGATCGAGGTCTGAGATGTTCCTTGCCGGCTTCGCCGCGCTCGCCGCCTTCGTGGGTGTCAGCTTCATCATCTTCGGGCTGACCAACCGTTCCGCGGCAACACAGGCCGATCTTCTCGAGGCCCGTCTGGCTCAGTTCACCGAGACCGGCCGCCACATCTCCAGCCTCACCGAGGCAGAGCTGAGCCTGCCCTTCGCCGACCGCGTCATCAAGCCTGTATTTGACAAGTTGGGCAGGATCATGTCGCGGCGCATGCAGGGAGGCCAGCAGCAGGCCATCCAGGATCGGCTCAACCTTGCCGGCCGGCCTGGCGGTCTCACCGCCGGCGGTTTCGTTGCATTGCAGTTGATTGCCATGGTCGTCGGGGTGGTGCTCGGCATCGGCCTGGCGCTGCTGTTGACCCTGGGGCCGCCTCTCCTCTATCTCGCCCCCGTCGTGGGTGGCGCGATTGGGTACCTGGTGCCCGCATCCATGATCTCGCGACGTATCCGCAAGCGCCAGAAGTCGATCCTGCTCGCGCTGCCGAGCGCGCTCGACCTGCTGACCATCAGCGTGGAGGCCGGCCTCGCGTTCGACGCCGCGCTCACCCGGGTCACCGACAAGTACCACAACGCCCTCGCCTCCGAGTTCACCCAGGTGCTCAACGAGGTGCGCCTGGGGCGTCCGCGCCTCGAGGCTCTCGACGACATGGGCCGACGCAACAAGGTCGAGGAGTTGAACAACTTCCTCCAGGCGATCATCCAGTCTGAGCAGCTCGGGGTCGGCATCGCCAACGTCCTGCGCATCCAGTCCGAGGAAATCCGCAGGCGGCGCCGTCAGCGCGCCGAGGAGGCGGGGCAGAAGGCGCCGATCAAGATGCTCATTCCCATGATCGGTTGCATCTTCCCCACCCTGTTCATCGTGCTGCTCGGCCCCGCCGCCATCCAGGTGACCAAGGCGTTTCACTGACCGGGGTCAACCGAGCGGTGGTGGTGCCCCTGCTCGCAGCTGGATGAGGACGCCATCGATGAGGCGCCGGCGGCGCGCCCGCCAGCGCTCGCGCAGCACCGAGTTACCGGCCACCGCCGCGGGCACCGAGTCCTCGTCGTCGAGGAGCGCCCGCAGCTGTGACACCTCGCGGCGCAGAACGTCC
>CATPBU010000136.1 GCA_955652455.1 Candidatus Dormiibacterota bacterium | reverse complement strand
TTGGTCATCTCCTCGCGCTCGAGGGGCTTGATGACGACACGATCTGCCAGGGGACGAAGTTTGACGGCCACAGGGACCTCCTTCTCATGGAGTTGGTTAGCACTCTCAGCTTGAGACTGCTAACACTCTACCCCAGCGAGTGCCAGCCTGGCAACCTGCATGGCCTTCACGCCCCCAGCGACTTGAGCAGCATGTCGGTGGCATAGCCGGCCAGGAATCCGCAGAGGAGACCGAGCATGCCCATCTGGTGGCTGCCGATCTTGCGGTTGACGTGCTGGAGCTCGCCAACGACATAGACGATCGCCCCGGCGGCCAGGGCCAGGAACAGCACCGACACAGCCTGGCTAATCGTCGATGCTCCGCCGACGCGCGTCACCCCGTAACCGATCAGGGTTCCCACGAAGGTCGGGCCGCCGCCGACCACGCCGAGGAGGGCGAGGAAGCGCCAGCTCGGCCGGCGGCCCATCATCGGGCCGCTGATGCCGAAACCCTCGGTGATGTTGTGCAGTCCGAAGCCGATCACCAGGACGTAGAAGAAGCGGTAGGCACCAGCGGCGGCCGATTGGCCGATCGCGAGGCCTTCGGAGAAGTTGTGCAGGCCGATTCCCACGGCGATGAAGAGCGCCGTGCGCAGCGGCGGCGCCAGCGGTAGCCGGGCCCCGACGCCGTGCGCCGCGGCGAGGGCACCCGGTCCGCCGGGAAGAGGCCTCCGCCGGGTGACCCGCTCGAAGAAGACAAGGGTGAACAGCCCTGTGGCCAGTCCAGCGGCAAGCAGGAGGCCGAAGCCCGCGCCCGCCGCTGCGGACTGGCTCAACTGAGCCTCGACGGTCTGGCTGGCGTTGCGAATGACGTCGTAGAAGATGAAAAGGAGAACGCCGATCGAGGCCGAGGTGAGGAAGGACATCAGTCGCGCGCCTGGCCTGCCCCATCGAGCGATCGGCAGCCCCACCATGATGGTCAGCCCGGAGACCGCGCCGAGGACGGCGGTGCCGGCGAAGGTCATGGACTTAGGTTAGCCTAATCTAACCCGTTTCTGGTGACCCCGGCGGCGACTCGACCCAGACCGTCGCGGCCACGCCCTCGCTGACCACCACCGGATGCCCGTCGACGACCAGCCGGAGCTGGCCCTCGGCGCGGTCACGGACCAGGACGTGCGCTTCTGGGATCAGGCCTCCGTCATGGAGAACGGCGAGCAGGTGCGGCGCGTCGTGTTCGGCCACCTCGGACACCCGGAATACCCGCGACTCGACGCCGGTGGGGAGGTCGGGCAGGCGCACCATGGGCCGCCCCTGAGGCGGGCGGCGGCCGGGGATGACGTTGCCGTGGGGACACGTCGACGGCCTTCCGAGATGCTCGTCGAGACGCTCGAGCACAACCTCTGAGACACCGTGGGACAGGGACGCGGCCTCCCGGTCGGCGGCGGCCCAGTCGAGGCCAAGGACATCGGTAAGCCAGCGCTCGATAAGCCGATGGCGGCGCACGACCGTTGCCGCCGCGACCCGGCCGGCGTCAGAAAGATGGACGCTGCGATCGTCGGCCAGCGTGACCCATCCATCCCGTGCCAGCCGCTGCAGGCTGACGCTCACCGTCGGCGGACTGACTGCGAGCCACTCGGCGATGCGCCCCGGCCGGGGAACCTCACCCTCGTGCTCGATGTAGTAGATCGTCTCGAGGTATCGGTCGGTCACCTCAGAGCGCGCCGGGGTGACGTCGGTGGCGCTCATCGGACGATGGTAGCCGCGCGCCTGTTCGACGCTCAGGCGTACTCGTCGAGGGTGGGCTCGACGCAGATCCCCGCCGCGTCGGGTCCGTGGTGGCGCAGACGCTGCCAGCCGGCGGCGCCGATCATTGCTGCGTTGTCGGTGCACAGCGAAAGCGGCGGAACCGTGACCGGCAGCCCGGCGAATGCTCCTCGCACGGCGTCGCGCAGGGCTGTGTTGGCCGCGACCCCACCCACCACCGCGATGCGCTCAGCCCCGCGGCGATCGGCGCACACGGAGAGGGCGTGCACCAACTGTCCGACAACGGCTGCCTGGAAGGCCGCGGCGAGATCGCAGACCACAGCTGGGTCGCGCGGTGTCTGGGCGGGCGTGAGCGCGTCCGCGCCGAGGTCGCGGATGGTGTACCGCAGCGCGGTCTTCAGCCCGCTGAACGACATCGCGTCCGGCAACCGGGTGGTCGGCAACGGGAACCGTGCCGGGTCGCCGCCGGCAGCCTCACGTTCGATCTGTGGTCCCCCCGGGTAACCGAGCCCGAGCAGACGCGCCGCCTTGTCGAACGCCTCCCCGGCGGCGTCATCGCGAGTCGACATCAGCCTGACCGCGTCGCCGTGGTCGCACAGTTCGACGACGTCGCTGTGCCCGCCACTTACCACGAGCGCCAGGTACGGCGGCTCCAGGGTGGGATCGCTGAGCCAGGCGCTGTACACGTGTCCGGCCATGTGAGAAACGCCGACCACCGGCAGGCGTCGCGCCACCGCCGCGCCCTGCGCATACAGCGCGCCGACGAGCAGGCAGCCGGCGAGGCCGGGGCCCCTGGTCACGGCGACGGCGTCGACCGACTCCCAACTCCCGGGTATCCCGCCGAGCGCCTCGTCCACCACCGGGCCGATGGCCTCGAGATGGGCGCGCGCAGCCAGGTCGGGCACCACGCCACCGTGGGCAGCGTGCAGCGCGATCTGCGATGAGACGACGCTGCTCAGCACCTCCCGTCCATCGTGCACCACCGCGGCCGCCGTCTCGTCACACGAGGTCTCCACCGCGAGCAGGTTCAGAGCGGGTACTCCGTGGAGGGAGCGGAACCGAGCCCTGCGACCTCGATCCGCGCAAAGATGTCGAGAAAGTGGCGTTTGAACGCCGGCGCGTGGATGCTGTCGCTCCACATGATCACCGCATCCTCACCGTTGTCGGTGTAATAGCCACGGCGCCGTCCGATCGACTTGAAGCCGAACCACTCATACAGCCGGATGGCATGGTCGTTGCCGGCCCGTACCTCGAGCGTCAACCATCGTGCGCCCAGCTCATAGCTGCGCTGGATGAGCGCGGCGAGCAGCGTCTTGCCATAACCCTTGCCCTGGTCGCGACGGCGCACCCCGATGGTTGTGACGTGGGCCTCATGGACGACCTTCCACAGCCCGGCATAGCCGACCAGCTGACCTTCTTCGCGGAGCACGATGTATGACGCCTGCCGGTTCTGTGCGAGCTCCGTCGCGTAGGCGTTGCGCGGCCATGGGGACAGGAAGATCTCGCGCTCGATGGCCTGGACGGCCGGGATGTCCTCGTGGCGCATGCGCTC
>CATPBU010000135.1 GCA_955652455.1 Candidatus Dormiibacterota bacterium | reverse complement strand
GCTTCCTGCCACAGCTCAGCGAAGAGCAGCGATGGTGATGGGTCCTTCTCACTCGGCTTGAGGACGAAGCAGTTGCCGCAGGCCACCGCGTTGGCGAACATCCACATCGGCACCATCGCGGGGAAGTTGAATGGCGTGATCCCGGCGACGACTCCCAGCGGTTGACGGATCGAGTACACGTCGATCCCGGTCGACGCCTGCTCCGAGAAACCGCCCTTGAGCAGGTGCGGCACACCACAGGCAAATTCCACGTTCTCGATCCCGCGCGCCACCTCACCCAGTGCATCGGTTCTTACCTTGCCGTGCTCGAACGTGATCAGCCGTGCGATGTCCTCACGGTGCTGGTCGAGCAGCTGGCGGAAGCGGAAGAGAACCTGCATCCGGTTCGACAGCGACGTCGAGCGCCACGTCGCGAATGCGCCGGAGGCTGCCTCGATGGCGGCGTCGACCTCGGCGACAGAGGCGAAGTCGACCTCCTTGGTCTGCTCGCCGGTGGCGGGGTTGAAGACCGGACCCCGACGTCCTGACGTCCCGGCGACCAGGCGCCCGTCGATCCAGTGGCCGATACGCTTCATGTCCTTCCTCTTGTCAGTCGCCAGCATAGCGACGGCGGCCGATGACCGCGACGAAGGTCAGGAGCGTCGCCAGCAACGCGGCGCTCACAAAGATGGTGCCGAATCGGTGGGTCTCGGCCAGCGGAGCAGCGATGGCGGCCGAGACTGCGCTGCCTACGAACAGCGCCATCGCAAAGAGCGACACGGCCGAAGCGCGCGCCTCCGGCACCACCTCGGTGGCCCACGACTGCACCAACGGATGCATGAGCGCCCACCCAATTCCGAGGAGGAACGAGCACGCCAAAACCCCGAGCACGGGCTGCCCGAAGGCACTCGCGTAGTACGCGATGGCGTAGGCCGCCCCCCCGTAGCCCATCACCGTCGACATCTTGCGCCCCAGGGCCAGCCGCGAAGACAGCCGCGACATCGCCAGCACGGCCCCGCCAAACACCGCCACAACCGCTCCGGCGAGAGCCGCGCCGACCCCGGCGGTCTCGAGCGCCGCCGCCAGGTAGGAGAGCAGTCCGAGAACCACGGCGCCTTCGCCGCAGCCGATGCCGATGACCAGCAGCGCCCATGGGCGCCGCACAACCATGGCGAACTGCCGCATCGGTCCGCGGCGCGAGCCTTGCTGGGTGGGCTCGGCAAGGTTGCCGAACATCACCGCCAGCCAGACGGCGAGCACAGCAGGCACCGCGAAGGCGATCCGCCACGACGCAAACGACGCGGCAAAACCTCCGCCGATGATGGCGACGGCGGTGCCGGTCGCGTTGGCCGCCACCAGCTGGTTGAGCGGACCGCGCCGCTGGCTGAACGGCATGCTGTCGCCGATGTAGACGAGGCTCCCGGGCGTCACGGCGGCGAACGCGGTTCCGGCCAGGGCTCGGGCCACGCTCAGCAGCAGCAGCGTCGGGGCCACCGCGGACGCCAGCCCGGCAACCGCACCCAGAATCAACGTGAACCTCATCGTCCGCACCCGGCCAAACCGATCGCTGACCGGTCCCCAACCCGCCTGGCTGAGTCCGTAACAGAGGAAGTAGACACTCGCCGCCGCACTTGCGCTGCCCAAAGAGACATTGAGGTCGCGACCCATCGCGACCAGCATCGGCGCCACGGAGAAGCGATCGAGCGCGCTCACAAACGTGGCCAGCAGCAGCGGACGGACGTTGACGTCAGGCACCACGTCGTCGTGGCCGCCGCCAGTCGCCGCCTCTGTTGTCATCGGAGTGATCTGCGGCAGAGCGTGGCGAGGTCGGGCATGGTCATATACACCTTTGTATGCCGGCCGCAAGTGTGCCGGGTCACGGCTCGACAAGGCGCAGGAGGCGCTGGTGGATCGGAACACGGCCTTGGATCTGATCGAGACGACACGGGTCGCCATCCTGGGCACCGTGCGGCGCGATGGCTCACCTCACCTGGTGCCCTGCGTGTTTGCGCTGGCCGACCCGCTTGTCTACGTTCCCGTCGACGCCAAGCCCAAGCGCACCCGCGCGCTGACGCGGCTGACCAACATCGAGCGGGATCCGCGCGGGGCTGTGCTCTTCCACGAATGGGACGAGGACTGGTCGCGGCTCTGGTGGGTGCGTATCGACGGGCACGCGCGCGTGCTCGACGACCCAGCCGATCTCGAGGAGCCGCGAAGTATGCTGCTCGCTCGGTACCCGCAGTACAGCGCGCCGGCGGAACTGCATCCAATCATTGAGTTGCGGATTGACTCCTGGGCCGGATGGCTCGCCAATGCCGGGGACGCGCCGTGAACATCCAGGTGCTGATTCCCCTGAAGGCGTTGGCGACCGCCAAGCAGCGGCTCAGCCCCGACGTTTCGCTGGATTCGCGCCGGCGTTTGATGCTGCACATGCTGCGTCGCACCGTCGCGGCGGCGCTTGGCGCCGGGGTGGGTCCGGTGGCGCTGGCAACGTCCGAGCCGACAGCGCCCGAACTGGCCGACGCCCTGGGCGTCGACGTGGTCTCGGACGGCGGTCTCGCCTGGAACGAGGGGTTGCTGCACGCGTTGCGATCAATCCAACCGTTACCCTCCGCAGTGCTGTATCTCTCGGCCGATCTGCCTCTGGTCAGCGCTGCCGACATCCTGGCTTTGGTGCAGGCCGCGCCGGATCCCGGCGTTGCCATCGCCCGTGCGCGCGATGGCGGCACCAACGCGCTGCTGGTCCGCCCGGCGGCGGCGCTCAGCCCCGCGTTTGGGCATCAGCTCAGCACCGCCGCCCACGCGCGGCAGGCTGAGGTGCGCGGCATCCCGGCTGTCATCCTCGACATTCCCGGCCTGGCACTTGACGTCGACACCGTCGCTGACCTCCGTGCCGTACGTCTGGCGCGGCAGCGGAGCGCGTACGCCCGCTAGGCGAAGAGATCCAGTGACCGATCGCGGATGAGCAGGCTCGCCGGTCCGTCGCCGGTGACCCCGTATCCTCTGATCACCGCAGCCGGAACGCGTTCGAGCTTGCCGAGAACCAGGTCGGCTGCGCACGCGAGCTCATCAGCGACCGCAACCACCGTGGTGGAGAGGTGATATCCGTTGGGGTCGACCAGGCCGGCGAGGTCGCGTAGCGGCTCGATGCCGCTCGACCCGATGGCTGTGCCGACGATTCCCTGGCGCTGCGGCCGCCCCATGGTGTCGGCGATGATCACAGCGAGGTCCGCGCCGCTCAACTCCTCGAGCTGGCGGCGCAGATCGCGCGCAGACGCGTCGGGGCGCCGGGGCAGCAGCACGACGGAGTCGGGCCGTGGTGCATTGGAGCGGTCGACGCCGGCGCTCGCGCAGATGAAACCATGGTGGGTCTCGGTGATGATCAGCGGGCCGCGATGACGCACCACCCGCTGGCTTTCGCGAAGGATCACTTCGACGATGCGCGCATCGCTGCCCGATCCGGCGAGCTCCACGGCCTCCGCCGAGGGCTCGACATCAGCCAGGTCCACCACCTGGCCTTCGGCCTTGCTCACCGCCTTCTGCGTCACCACGACGACATCGCGGTCGCGGAGCGGCACCGACCTCACGTGGATCATTGCGGCGAGGTCGTCCCCAGAAACGATCTCGGTCTCGACATGCACGGGGATGATCTCGATGGTCATGGCTCTTGGCAGCGGGCGCTGCTGCTAACCCACCGGCCGGTGGAACGCCGCGCCACCTGAGCGCCAGCGCAGCGCGGGGCGGGCTTCCACGACAACACGCTCTTTGCTCGCGTTGAGGGCGATGATCACACCGATGAACAGGGCGGCGCCGAGGATCTGCAGCGGAAACACCTGCTGGCGGAACCCGTATGGCGCCGGCAGGGCCAGCAGAAGCGTCACGGTCAGCGGGTAGGCGGTTTCCGCAAGGGTCGCGAGTGAGGCCGGCGTGCTGCGCAGGGCGCGGTAGTAGAGCAGGATTGCGCCGAGCCCGGGGAGCACCGCCAGCCCGACGAAATCGGGAAGATCGGACGCCCGATAGGCGCCAAACGCCGACGGGCCGTCGCTGACCAGCATGATCACCAGCAACACCGGCAGAGCGACGGTGAAGCGCAGGGCCGCCGTGGTGACGAACGAGACGTCGCGCAACGCGTAGCGACCCAGTACCGTCCCGGTGGCCCAGAGCAGAGCGGCGCCGACCGCGCACGCCGCAGCCAGCAACCGGCCGCGCTGCAGGTCAGAAAGGGGCTGCAGAGGAGCATCGGCGAACACCACGAGATACACCGCCGCGAGGCCCACCGCCGCGAGCGGCCAGAAGTACGCACGGCGGCGCTCCTTCAGCACCAGCCATGCCAGCGCCACCGCGATCAGCGGTTGCACCTGCTGCAGCAGGTAGGTCTCGCTCACCGCCCCTGACTGCAGCGCGAGTCTGATCGACTGGGTGAACAGCACGGTCGCCAGCGCCTGGGGGCCGACGCCGATCACCAGTAGAGCCAGGACGGTACGCTTGGAATGACTTCGTAGGTTTCGCCAGATGCGCATCCACAACGGTACAAACGCGAGAGTGATGAGAAAATCCTCGGCGAAGACCACCTCGCTGCTGGTCACACCGCGGCGCACCAGCCCAGTCCGAAAAAACACGTCTGAGGCCCACAACATGGCCCCGATCGCAACCAGCACCAACGACACGCGGTCGAGCCGTGCGCGCCGGGGTGCACCCACACTTGCTCGCGCGGCCACGTCAGAGTCGGACATCGCGGTCTTGGAGCTCACCGCTCGTGTATCTCCCCCATCGCCTATGTATACAAGGTTGTATCCTCCGGGCGTCCTTCGGCGCTCCCGACATCCTCGGTCTCCAGTGACGTGAAACAGCTGAGGTTCGGTTACAAGGCCTCCGCGGAGCAGTTCGACCCGCGCACGCTTCTCGGCTACGGCGTCCGGGCTGAAAAGGTCGGCTTCGACTCCGTCTTCATCAGCGATCACCTGCAGCCATGGCGGCACACCGGTGGCCATGCACCGTTCGCGTTCTCGTGGATGGGCGCACTCGGCGAACGCACCGATAGAGTGCTCATCGGCACCAGCGTGTTGACCCCGACCTTCCGATACCACCCGGCCGTGGTGGCGCACGCGTTTGCCACCCTGGCCTGCCTCAGCCCCGGCCGGATCGTCCTCGGCGTGGGGACAGGCGAAGCGCTCAACGAGGTGGCGCTGGGCACAGCATGGCCGGACTCCAAGGAGCGGTTCGCGCGCCTGAAGGAGGCGCTCGAGCTCATCCACCTCCTCTGGACCGAGGAGCGGGTCACGTACCACGGCCAGTACTACCGGACGGAGCGTGCGACGATCTACGACCGTCCCGAGCAGATCGTGCCCGTCTACGTCGCCGCGTCTGGTCCGGCAGCCTCACGCCTCGCCGGCCGCGTGGCGCAAGGCTTCATCTGCACCAGCGGCAAGGATCCCGCGCTCTACAGCGACACGCTGCTGCCCGCGCTGCGTGAGGGCGCTGAGAAAGCGGGGCGTGATGTCGTCGACATCGATCTCATGATCGAGATGAAGGTGTCCTTCGATCCCGATGCGCGACGCGCCATGGACGACACGCGTCATTGGGCGGCTCTGGCTCTCAGTGCCGAGGAGAAGATGGGTCTTGATGACCCACTGGAGATGGAGCGTCGTGCCGACACGCTACCGGCGGAACGCGCAGCCAGACGGTGGATCGTTTCCTCGGACCCCGATGAGCACGTCGCAGCCATCCAGCGCTACATGGATCTCGGCTTCAACCACCTCGTCTTTCACGCCCCGGGCCCCGACCAGGAGCGATTCTTGAACATCTATGCAGCGGAGATTCTTCCCCGCCTGCGCCGAATCGCAGGCACGTCGTCGACCGCTGCCATCTGACTGTGCTGCGTCGCCGCTAGTGATAGCCCCCGCGCTGGTCAGGCGCTGCAGAGCACCTCAGTGGCGTAGTAGTGCATCTCACGAGTCATAGCGCGGAGGGTGGACCTCTCGTGTCCGGGAATCTGCATCGTGCCGATGGCGCGGATGGTGGACACGAAGTCGTCCACACCAGGCCGCGCCGTGGTGATCGCGGCAGCCACCGGCGCCGCGGCGTCGGCACCAAGCCACTTCACGGCGATGTCTGTCAGCCCCTGACGCAGGGCGTCGACGTCGATGTAGAGCCGAGGCGCCACAAACTCGGTGGCCCCACGCGCTTCCATCGGGTCGGCCGACGCGTGCTCGACGGCTTCCTCAGGTTGAAGCGCGGCGGCTGTTGTGGCCTCCGCGTCGTCGTCCGGGGGTGCGTCGGCGTTGGGGTCTGAATCTGCTGTCGTTTCCTCGGGTTGAGGCGCGGCGAGGCGAAGCCAGACCGGCTCGACGGGCAACTCCGAGGCGACGGCCGCAGGTTCCCCGGGCTCATCGGATACCGGCTCGGCCGCGGCGGGGTCGGTGCTCAGCGCGGCGAGCGTGGTCTCGTCCGCGATGGTGGCAGCCTCGGTGGCTTCCTCGGCGTGACGTGCGGGGTCGCGAAACCACACGGGC
>CATPBU010000134.1 GCA_955652455.1 Candidatus Dormiibacterota bacterium | reverse complement strand
GAGTACGGGATGCTGGAGGCGTACGCGGAGGGCTTCCACGTCCTCGAGGCGTCCAGGTCGTATCCCGACCTCGACCTCCACGGCATCGCGCACCTCTGGAACCAGGGCAGCGTGGTGCGCTCCTGGCTGCTCGAGCTCGCCGAGAAGGCGTTTGAGCGCGATCCGCGTTTGAGCGGGCTGCGTGGCTGGGTGGACGACTCCGGCGAAGGACGATGGACCATCGACGAGGCGATGGATCTCTCTGTCCCAGTGCCTGTGCTGGTTCTCTCTCTGATGGCCCGCTACCAGTCGCGACTTCCCGACAGCTTCGGCAACAAGGTGATCGCCGCCCTGCGCAACGAGTTCGGTGGCCATTCGGTGAAACCAGAGGAGCAGACCGCGGTTTCCCCCACGCACGCGTGACCGGCACCGCCGTCGACACCGATGTCCCCCCGGGCGCCGACAGGGCCGAGGGGAACCCCCTGTCCGAGGGCCTGCGCCAGGGTCGACTGCCGTTGCCGTGTGTGGTGGTCATCTTCGGAGCGACCGGCGACCTGACCAAGCGCAAGCTGGTTCCGGCGCTGTACGCGCTGGCCGCCGACGGTCAGCTCCCGCCCGGCTTCAGCATCGTCGGCGCAGGACGGAGCAACCAGTCCACAGAGGAATTCCGCGCGGCGATGAGGGAAGCCGTGACCCGCTTCTCCCGCGTGTCCGTCCGCGACGACGTATGGACCGTCTTCGCCGACGGGATGCGCTACTGTGAGTACGACCTCGAGGCGGAGGGTGGCCTGGACAACCTGGTGGCGACGCTCGAGGAGCTCGACCGTGAGCGCGGGACCGCGGGCAACCGGATCTTCTATTTCTCCATACCGCCCAGTGGATTCGCTCCACTGGCCGAGCGCCTCGGCACCGCGGGCCTCGCCCGCACGGCGGACCTCAGCTTCCGTCGCATGATCATCGAGAAGCCGTTCGGGCGCGACCTTGAGAGCGCCCGCGAGCTCAACCGCAAGCTGCACCTCGCCTTCAACGAGGACCAGATCTACCGCATCGATCACTACCTCGGCAAGGAGACGGTGCAGAACCTGCTGGTCTTCCGCTTCGCCAACGGCATCTTCGAACCCCTCTGGAACCGCCAGTACATCGACCACGTGCAGATCACCGTCGCCGAGAGCATCGGCGTCGAGGGGCGGGGGGCGTACTACGAGGAGTCTGGCGCGCTGCGCGACATCATCCAGAACCATGTCATCCAGCTGATGGCGATCGTCGGCATGGAGGCGCCGAGCAAGATGCAGGGCGAGACGGTGCGCGACGAGAAGGTCAAGCTTCTGCGCGCCGTCCGTCCCATCCACCCCGACGACGCGCTCTCACACACCGTGCGTGGCCAGTACGCCAGAGGCTGGGTCGACGGCGAGCCCGTGCAGGCGTATCGCGACGAAAAAGATGTCGCGGCCGAGTCGCTGCGCGAAACGTACGTCGCCATGAAGCTGGACATCGACAATTGGAGGTGGGCGGGGACACCGTTCTACCTGCGCACAGGCAAGCGCCTGCCCAAACGAGCGACCGAGATCGCCATCCAGTTCCGGCGCGTGCCGCACTCTCCCTTCGGTGGCCCGGTGGCCACCCCGGCCGGCCTCCTGCCCCGGGACAGCATCGACCCCAACCTGCTGGTGCTGCGCATCCAGCCGGACGAGGGAATCACGCTGCGTTTCAGCGCCAAGGTGCCCGGGCAGTCGGTGCGCATCCGTTCCGTCAACATGGACTTCCTCTACGGCAGCGCGTTCCTGACCGCGTCGCCGGAGGCCTACGAGCGCCTCCTGCTCGACTGCATGCTCGGCGACAGCACCCTCTTCGCACGCGAGGACGAGGTCGAGGAGGCCTGGCGCATCTGCACCGCCATCCTCGACGGCTGGCGCGCCCATCCGCCCGAGCGCGAGGGCACGCCCAACTACGAGTCGGGCACCTGGGGTCCGCAGGAGGCACGTGACTTCATGGCGCGCGATGGCCGCCAGTGGCGCCGACTCTGAGATGACCACGCCCGGCGCGCTCCAGGCTGCCCACGCCAGCGGACTGCACGCTGTCAACCGCGCCCTCAACGACATGCACCACGAGATGCTGCGGCTGGGCGGGGGCATCGATGGCGCCGCGGTGCGGCTGTCGGTGCTCAACCTGGTGGCCGCCTGCGTCGACGTCGAGAGCGCCGATCTCGCGTCCCAGGCGGTTGGGCGTCTCGGCGCCAAGCATCCGACGCGCGCCATCATCATTCTCGCCGATCCCGAGGGCTCCGCCCAGATGGAGGCCGACCTCTCCCTGCAGTGCTCGGCCGTCGACGCTGCGCAGGTGTGCGCGGAGCAGATCCGCCTGGTGGTCGGCGGCAGGCCCGCGTACCACCTCGCCAGCGTGGTGACTCCGCTGCTCGTCCCCGACATCCCCACCTACCTGTGGCTGGTGGGATCGCCTCCGCTACGTCAGGCGTTCGGTCAGGACGCCATCGCGATCTGCGAACGGCTGATCTTCGACAGCGGCGCGTACGACGACGCCACCGGCACGGTGCGACTTCTTGCGGATGAGCTCGAGGTTGTCGCTGACGCGGTGTCCCTGTCGGACATCGCGTGGGAGCGGACCCGCACCTGGCGCCAGCTGATCGCCCACTCCTTCGACGGCGAGGCGGTGCGACGGTTCTTGCGCGGCATCACACGTGTGGACGTCGAATGCAGCGGCGACGGCGTCTCTGCCCAGGCGTGGCTGCTGGCAGGATGGATGGCCAGTCGCTTGGGCTGGAAGGGAACGGCCGACCGACCGCGGGTTGTCACGACTGCGCGCCGCGTCGACGACGTCCCCGAGCGCAACCTTCTGCGGGTGGCGCTGCGGTGCGAGGCCGGCGGCCACAAGGCGCTGATCACGGTCGAGCGACGGGCTGCGGCACTGCACGGCGTCATCGACGTCGACGGCGGCATCCATGCCGAGCGTGCCGTGCCGGTCCCCGAGCTCGACAGCGTCGACATGGTCGGCTCTCTCTTGGAGAGCAGCGGTGAGGATCCGGTGTACCGCACTGCCCTGCGCAGAGCAGCCGACCTGGCGGCGGCACGATGAGCGTCACCACTCTGCCCGGTGCGGCGCACGTTCTCACCGATCCGATCGCTGTAGCGGCCGCCGCAGCGCAGTGGATCTCGGGACGGTCCGCGCAGTCCGACCCGTTCCGCATCGCGATGTCGGGAGGGAGTACGCCGCAGTTTCTCTACGAGGCGTTGGCGTCCTCGACATTCAAGGCCGGGATCGAATGGTCGCGATGGCAGGTCTACTTCAGTGATGAGCGAGCCGTTCCGCCGGATGATCCTGACAGCAACTACCGGCTGGTTCACGACACGCTTGTGTCCAAGGTGCCGATCCTGCCCGCCCATGTGCATCGCATCGGGGCGGATGGTGCCGATCTTGACGCCGCGGCCGACGCGTACTCGCGGCTGCTCGAGGCTCGGTGCGGCCGGCCGCCGCGGCTCGATGTCGTCCTTCTTGGACTCGGCCCGGACGGCCACACCGCGTCACTCTTTCCCGGCACACCGTCGCTCGATGTCCCGGACGCGTGGGCCACGCGGGGTCGGGCCGACTTCGAACCATTCGACCGCATCACGTTCACATTCCCGACGATCAACGCAGCCGCACACGTCGCCTTCCTCGTGACCGGAAGCGCCAAAGGAGATGCGCTGCGCGGCGTCGTCGACGGCATCGTTCCGGCGGCGCGGGTTCGACCGGCCGGCGGTGAGCTGCTGTGGTTCCTCGACGCGGCCGCCGCCGCCACGCTCACCTGATAGGTCGGGCGGCAACATGCCGATGCGACGGCGACACCGCGCTGCGCAGCCGGGTGACCGGGCTGTGGAGTCCCGGTGAGGAAGTCCGCGGAGGCGACAGCGTCAGGCGGGCGCGGCTGGCAGCTCAAGGCGGAACACACTGCCCTGCCCCGGTACGCTGCGCTCGACCCCGAGTGAGCCACCGCATGCCTGAGCGAGGACGCGACCAACATGGAGGCCGAAACCCGTGCCGGGAACACGACTCTCGAGGCGGAAGAAGCGGTCGAAGATGCGATCGTGCAGCTCCGCGCTGATTCCGACCCCGTGGTCCTCGACGCGAACCGCCGGCGGTTGTGAGGGATCGACCGAGATGCGGATCCACGGTGGGGGGCGGGGGGGGGGGGGTGGGGGGGGGGGGGGGGGGGGGGGGGGGGGGG
>CATPBU010000133.1 GCA_955652455.1 Candidatus Dormiibacterota bacterium | reverse complement strand
GGGGAGGTTCTGTGCCAGCGACTTGGCCTCGTCGACGATCGGCTGAACGAACAGGGTGATCAGTACGACGAGCAGCGCGATCAACGCGAGGTACACGACCGCAATCGCCGCCGGTCGGGGCAGCTTCATCTCGGTGTGGAGGCGGTTGACCAGTGGCCGCACTCCCTCGGCGAAGACGATCGCGACCAGGATGATGAGCAGCAGACCGAGTACTGACGCGACCAACGTCAGCAGCCCGAGGATGGCGATCACGATCAATGCGGCCACCACCAGAGTGCGAACCGTGATGGCGGGGCGAACCACTACGACCGGCGCAGCCACGGCTGCGGCGGGCAGCTCGGGGGCCGCTGGCTTCGGCATGGCGCGAGCCTACCAGCGGTGGCCGGTCTCGGACGGTTCGCGATGACGATGGTTCAACGCGGCGTGGTTCGATTGACGGCGACACCAACCGACACTCGACGAGGAGACGCGCCGATGAGCCAGCTGCCGCGCAGGGTCCTGGGGGAGTCGGGGATCGAGGTCCCTGTCGTCGGTGTCGGCTGCAACAATTTCGGCGCTCGCCTCGACTACGAGCGTACGGAGCGCGTGGTGCACACAGCTCTCGATGAGGGCGTCGGCTTCTTCGACACCGCGGACGTCTATGGCCGTGGCGCCAGTGAGGAGTACCTCGGACGCGCGCTGTCAGGACGGCGGGACCGGGCGGTGATCGCCACCAAGTTCGGCATGTCCCTGGGGTCGCCCGAGCGCGCCGGTGGATCTCGCCGCTGGATCACCCAGGCGATCGACGACAGCCTCCGTCGCCTGCGAACCGATTGCATCGACATGTACCAGCACCACGAACCTGATGACGCGGCGCCGGTCGAGGAGACGCTGGCCACCCTCGACGAGCTGGTGGGCAAGGGCAAGGTGCGTGCGATCGGCTGTTCGAACTACAGCGGTGCCCAGATTGCCACTGCCGACGCCATCAGCCGAGCGCACGGATGGGCGCGCTACGACACCGCCCAGAACCAATACAGCCTGATTGACCGGGAGGAGGTTGAGCGTGACGTCACGCCTGCCTGCGCCCGGCTGGGCCTCGGCATCCTCCCGTACTTCCCGCTGGCGAGCGGGCTGCTCTCCGGCAAATATCACCGCGGTGAGGAGCCACCTCGCGGCAGCAAGTTCGCCGACAACAGAAAGCGCGCAGGGGAGCGGATGACCGACGCCAATTTCGACATCGTCGAGGCGCTCGAACGGTTCGCGCGCGAACGCGGCATCAGCCTGATCGACGTGGCCGTTGGTGGACTCGCAGCCCAGCCGCAGGTGGTGTCGGTGATCGCCGGTGCAATGTCGCCCGAACAGGTGATGGCCAACAGTCGAGCCGGACGCTGGACTCCGACGGACGAAGACCTGGTCGAGATCGATCGCATCACGGCTGGACGCGGGGCAGAGTGACCGAGTCAACCCCGGGGGTCTGGATCGCGAGGCTAGACTGACCCGCCGTTGCTCGATGCACGAGGTGAGACTTCTTGAAACTCCTTGAATACCAGGCCAAGCAGCAGTTCGCGGCGGCGGGGATCCCGATCCCCGACGGGCGGCTGGCGCGAACCCCATCGGAGGCCGCTGCCGCCGCCCGGGAGCTGGGTCGGGTCGCGATCAAGGCGCAGGTGCCGATCGGCGGCCGCGGCAAGGCCGGTGGCATCGCGGTCGTGGACTCTCCCGAGCAGGCCGAGCGGGAGGCGGCGCGCATCCTCGCCATGGACATCCGCGGCTACCCAGTGCGCAGCGTATGGTGCGAGACCGCACTCGCCATCGGCAGTGAGTTCTATCTCGGCACGACGCTCGACCGCGACCGCCGCAGGATGGCGATCATCTTCTCGGCCGCCGGTGGCATGGAGATCGAACAGGTCGCCGCGGATGCACCGGAGAAGATCGCCACCCTCTGGCCAGATCCGTTCATGGGCCCGCTCCCGTTCGAGGTTCGCCAGGTCGTGTTCGACGCCCTGCGCCACGCACCGCAACTGCGAGACCAGGCGGCCAAGATCGCCGCACAGCTGGTCACGATCACCGAGAAGCTCGACCCGCAGCGGGGGGGGCGGGCCCCGCCCACCACCCCCGTCGCGCGCGAGGTGCTGTGCCCGGACGGCCGGTTCACCGCGGCCGACGGCAAGCTCGAGATCGACGAGAACGCTCACTATCGTCATCGCGATCTTGCCGACGAACTGGCCAGGGACGCCACGGGCGACGACGGCAGGACCGGCGACGACCCCTTCGAAGTTGAGGCGGCACGCCGCGGACTCACCTATGTGCACCTCGACGGTGACATCGGTGTGATCGGCAACGGTGCCGGGCTGGTCATGAACACGCTCGACCTCGTCAAACAGCAGGGCGGAGAGCCCGCCGACTTCCTCGACGTCGGTGGTGGTGCGAGCGCCGAGAAGGTGCACAACGCACTGGAGATGGTGCTGCTCGATCCCAAGGTGCGTGGCGTGTTCATCAACATCTTCGGCGGCATCACACGAGGCGACGAGGTTGCCCGCGGAGTCATCGCCGCCCGCGACCAGCTGAAGATCAGCAAACCACTGGTCGTGCGCATGACAGGCACGCGAGAGGAGGAGGGGCGCGCCCTGCTCAGGGAGGCCGGCATCACCCCGGCGGTGAGCGCAACGGAGGCCGCTCAAAAGATTGTCGCGCTGACCGGGCATCAGTCGTGAGTGTGCTTGTCGACCGCAACAGCCGCGTGCTGATCCAGGGCATCACCGGCCGCGAGGGCGCGTTTCACACCGAGCAGATGCGCGCCTACGGAACCATGGTGGTTGCAGGCGTGTCGCCCGGAAAGGGCGGGCAGGACGCCAACGGCGTCCCCATCTTCGACACGGTCGCGCAAGCCGTCGCCGCGACCGCCGCCAACGTCAGCGGGATCTTCGTCCCGCCGCCGTTCGCCGCCGACGCGATCATGGAATCAGCCGCGTCGGCGATCGCCCTGACCGTCTGCATCACTGAAGGGATCCCAGTCCATGACATGGTCCGCGCTCGTGCGTTCGTCGAGCGCGCCGGCACCCGCCTGCTCGGTCCCAACTGTCCCGGCCTGGTCAGCCCCGGCCAGTGCAAGGTTGGCATCATCCCCAACCACATCAACACCCCTGGGCCGGTGGGCATCGTCGGCCGCAGCGGCACGTTGACCTACGAGGTGATCCAGGGATTGGGCCAGGCGGGGATGGGCCAGACCACCTCGGTGGGGATCGGCGGTGATCCCGTCCTCGGCCTGACTTTCAGCGATGTGCTCGAGCTCTTCGGGCGCGACCCGGATACCCGCGCCGTGGTGATGATCGGCGAGATCGGCGGCAGCGACGAGGAGCTGGCAGCGGACTTCATCCGAGGGTCCGGCTTCGAGAAGCCGGTGGTCGCGTTCATCAGTGGTAGGACCGCGCCCCCCGGTAAGCGTATGGGCCACGCCGGCGCGATCATCAGCGGGAACACCGGAACCGCGCAGAGCAAGATCGACGCCTTGACCGCAGCCGGAGCTGCGATCGCCGACACCATCGAAGACGTGGTGCAGCTGGTGGCGGACAGGCTCGGAGCACGGGCTGGGTAGAACCGACCGGTACGACATGCCCGGGGCTCGGCGCGCTACCGTTGCCGCGGCCGTGAACTTCGACCTCACCGACGAACAGCGACAGATCCGCAACACTGTGCGGGCATTCGCCCAGGACGAAATCGTGCCGCGTGCGGCCGCATACGATATTTCCGGCGACTTTCCGTACGACTTGGTTGCGGGCATGGCGCGGCTGGGCCTGTTTGCGCTGCCCTTCTCGGAGAGCGAAGGCGGTGCCGGTGGCGACTTTCTCTCCTACTGCCTCGCGCTCGAGGAGGTGGCGCGTGCCGATGCGTCGGTCGCGATCACGCTCGAGGCGGCGGTATCGCTGGGCATCAGCCCGATCGTCAGCTTCGGGACCCCCGAGCAAAAGAAGCGATGGCTCCCCGAACTGATGTCAGGAGAGAAGCTCTGGGCATTCGGTCTCACCGAGCC
>CATPBU010000132.1 GCA_955652455.1 Candidatus Dormiibacterota bacterium | reverse complement strand
TTTCTGGGTCGCTGGCCCGACGCCGAGGCCTGCGCCGCTGCGACACTCGACGACGTGCTGCGGGAGTGGCAGGGTCTCGGCTATCCGCGCCGAGCTCGCGCCCTCTGGCTGGCCGCGGCTCGTGTCACCGCTGACGGCTGGCCGGCGGATGAAGCCGGCTTGCGCACCCTTCCCGGCGTCGGTGCGTACACCGCCCGCGCGCTGCTCGCTTTCAGCGACGTGGGGACGGCCGTGGTGCCACCGCGCGATGTCAACGTTGGTCGCGTCGCCGCCCGCGCTGCTCTCGGTACCGAGCCTGCACAGGTCGGCGCAGCCGCCCTCGACATCGTGCTCAGCGAGAGCCGCCCGGCGGGGATGCCGATCCGTGAATACACATACGCGCTCTTCGACGTTGGCGCGCTGCACTGCCGCTCACGGCCACGCTGCGAGGGATGTCCGATGGCGCATTGCTGCGTCTTCCGCCGCTCCGGAACCGCTGCGGTGCCACGCCGTCACGCGCGTTACCAAGGGAGCCTGCGTCAGTTGCGGGGAGCCATCCTGGCGGCCATGCTCGGCCATCCCACGCTGGCCGGTGCCTCGCTACGCCAGGCCGTGTCAGGCGTGCCCGGTGCCACACCGCAGCGGTTCGACGAAGCGTTCGCGGGTCTTGTCATCGACGGACTGGTCCCCGGCGATACCGCCGTCCATTGATCGCTGCGGCGCTAGGATTCCCCGGTGGCGACAACATCACCCGCCCTCGACGACGTCCGCGCGAACCTCTGGCGGTGTCAGGAGTTCTCCTTCATCCCCGATCGCGACCTGGCGGCGCTCCCTGGGGTTGCTCACACTCCGCCGGGAGCACGCATCCTGTTCGCAGGCTTCCCCTCGGACTACAGCCTGGCATTCCTGCTCGCCCTGCTCCAACTCGACGACATCGAGGTGGTGGGGCTGCTGACGTCACCGGGAGCGCACGAGGCGATCCTCGGCGACAATGCCCTGAGCCGCATCGCCGACCACATCAGTGTGCCGCTGCTTCGCGCGTGGCGAGTCAACGATGAGCATACCCTCATCGACCTTACCGCCCTCGATCTGGACGGCGTCGTCATGGCCAGCTTTGACCAGATCATCGGAGCCCGGGCTCTCGCCGTCCCGCGCCACGGCTGGATGAACATCCATCCCAGCGCCTTGCCCGCCAGGCGTGGCCCAGAACCGGTGTACTGGACGATCGCCGACGGCGATCCCCGTGCCGGGATCACGCTGCACCGCGCAGTGGCAAAGGTGGACGCGGGTCCGATGCTGGCCCAGCGGACTCTGCTCGTTGCCGATGACGATACCTCGGGAACGCTGACCCGCCGGCTCTCGGAGTTGGGAGTCGCCGCCCTGGGACAGGCACTTTCGGGCCTGCTCACCGACTGGCCCGGTGACCCGATCGACCTGTCGACTGCGACGTACGCGCCGTCGGTGGGTCACCGACATCTCGACACGGCGCCGTCGGCGACCGCCGCGCTGCGTATGGTCCGTGCCGGAGTGCCCAACATGCCGGCGTGGACGACGATTGACGGCCAACCGGCTTATGTCCGTGCGGCGCACGCCGGGGCGCCACAACCGGGACAGCCGGGCATCGAGTTCACGGACGGTCCGATCGCGCTGGACGAGATCGGCCATCAGTGCGGATGTCATCACAATCTGATTTCCTGCCCGCACCGTCAGGATTGAGCCGGTAGGATCACCGAGGTGCAACTCTCCCCTCCCCTCTTGATCGTCGAGGACGACGAGCTGGTTCGGTCGTTCTTGGCGCGCGCGCTGACCGGTGTCGCGGGCGACGTGAACGCAGTCGCCACCGGCGCCGAGGCGACGCGCGCGGTCGAGCGCTATCGCTACGGCGCCATCCTGCTCGACGGTCTGCTGCCCGACACACACGGCGTCGACCTCGGACGGCGGCTGGTCGCGCTCCCCAACGGAGCCCGCAGCGGCATCTGTTTCGTGAGCGGCTCGCTTCGTCGACCGCTACCGCTGCGCAGCGGCGTGAGCGCGCTCCCCAAGCCGCTGCGCCTGCGCGAGCTGATCGCTGCCGTGGAGGAACTGCTCGGTTGGAGGCTAACCGCTGCTGCCCCGCTCGCCGATCGGCTGGCCGCGCTGGACAGCCTCGCGACCCACCTCCTGGTCACCTAGCCGGTGGCACCGATGGAGCTGCCGCCGATCTCGCAGCTCCCCTGGGCGATCGGTTACGACCGATTCGTCGCGGCGGCCGGGGCGGTGACCGGGGATGGTGCGTGTTGCCTGTTTGTCATCGATGAAGCGATTCCAGCCAGTGCTCGAGCAGGGTATGCCGCATTGGTGATCGCGTATGCGCGGGCCAACGAGCCAGTCACGATCCTCGAGGGCGGCGCGGCGGCCCTGTTGATCCGCGACGGCGGCGTCAATTCGGGTGTCGTGGCAGCGAAACGGCTGCTGAAGCAAATGAGCAAGCTGGGCCTCCGGGAAACGCTGCGAGCCGGCGTCTCGTCGCTCGACGGCGGCGTCGAGGAGGCAATCGCCAGCGCCAGAGAACTCGCCGTCAGCGCTGCAGCTGGCGAGGTAGCCATCGCCGCCTGAAGCGCTTCATGTACCCGCGATGGGCTCCTTCGACGCGACTGCGACCGGCTGGATGGGCCGGGCGGGAGCGACGTCGTCGTCACCTGCCACCGGCGCAGTGTTGACGCTGGTGGCGCTCCCGAACTGCTCCTTGGTCTCGCTCGAGGCCTTGCGGAACTCGCGGATTGCCCGGCCCATACCGGAGCCGACGTCTGGGAGCTTGCCGGGACCCCAGATGATCAGCACGATGATGAGCAGGATCCCGATGAGCCAGATATGACCGGTACCGATAAAGGGCATGTGTGCCACCTCCATTTGTGGTGATGTCATCCGCATCAGGGGATGACGGTCGGCGGTCGTGAGTGGGCGGCGAGCATCGCGCCGCCGTCGGCAGCGGTGACGACAGCGGCCTCGGTCACCACACCGCCAGCGATCGCTAGGGCACCGAGGGGCGCACCGTCAGGACGCCACACCATGTACTCCCTGGCGGTGAGCATCGGATAGAAGGCGGCAAAGAAAGGCACCGGACCGACGCGGCGCTCAAGGACAGCGACGTGTGTTCTCTCGTCGCTATCCAGCGGACTGATTTCAATCTCCATGCCAGCCATGGCGTCGGGGGTGTAGAGGATCAGCGCGCCGCGATCACCGCCGATGTCCGCGATGACCGCGCCCGCGCGGGTTGAGCCGTGTTGAATCTCCTCAGTCATGAGACATGCGGTCGTCTAGTACACAGTGACCGGCGCCGGCTCGTTGTCGTTGGGGACGTCGTAGCCCGCGTGTGGGGTCCCCAGGTAGGGGAAGCTCGACAGGTAATGCACCGTATTGCTGGCGGTGAGGTCCGAGTTGCTGGAGTTGATCCCCTGGGTGATCGCGCCAGCGGCCGCGTCGGGCGTGAACGTCTTGTCCACCAGCGCGTAGGTGGCTCCAGCGAGCGCCCGCAGCTCGATGGTGGTCACGTCGTCAAAGACACGGCGTCCGTTCGGGAACCCTGCCGCATCGGCGCCGAGGAGACCGAGGTTGCTGGGCTTCTTGGCCGGGGGGATGGCCATGTTGAGCCGCAACTGGTCCGCCTGCACTGTGCCGGTGAAGTTCTGGAACCCAGGGATGATCCCCGCCGGTAGGCCGGTGAGGAGGATCGCCTCGATATCCGCCCGCGGCTTCTTCGAATCGTTCAGCTTCTTCAGGTTGGGGAAGGCGTTCGGATACAGAACCGGCAACAACGTCGACAGCTCTGGATTCGCATAGTTCGATGCGAACTGACTGTCGTTACTGGGCTGCTGGGAGTTCCAGTAGTCCTTCTTGCCAATCGGAATGATGACCTCGTTGATCAGGGGGTTGCCCAGACGCGAGACCTGGACCAGAGGCCCTGTGTCCTGGATCGAACCGTCGCCATTGAAGTCATACATCCGCACCCGGTTGCGACGAGTGTTGGCCCAGACTCCGATCGTCGAGCCCGGCTTGGTCGGGTCTGTCGGGTTGCCGCCGTCAGAGGTCAGGGTGCTCTTGGGCACCTGGATGGCGATGGTGTGAACGTTCTTGTACTTGGTGGCGTTGATGCCCTTGGTCTTGGGCATGTTGGTCAGGATGTGGAGGTTCTGGAATGGCCTCAGGTCGCCCAGGTCGAAGATCGCGCCGAGGTCAACGTAGAAGCCCTCGGCCCGCTGGCCCGCGAACACCTTGTGGCCACCGCCAAGGTCGTACGTGGCCGCCGTCGCCAGCGCGGCGTACTTCGGAGTGGACGCCGGACCGATGTTGCAGGGCGGGCACTTCAGCCCACTGCCCAGGGTCGTAGTCGTCCCGGCGGCTACGTTGGTGACCGTCACGGAGTACGTCTGGCGACGGTTCAGGTTGGCACTGTCCAGCGTTGTGATCGGGCCAATGTTGTACAGGAAGGAATTCGGATATGCATACGTGGTGGAGAAATGGAACCCGAAGACCACGTCCTCGACACCGTCGCCGTCGTTGTCGACCTTGATCTGATATTGCACGCTGTCCCCGAACACGCTGAAGTTCGGGCCTCCGGCGGGATCCTCGAGCGGGACGAAGTTGGCGATCAGGGTGACGGTGTCAGGACTATCGGGACTGACGAAGGCATAGAGGTCCGTGTTGTCTGCCGACGGATCCTCCGCGATCGCCGGCGCTTCCTTATGCGAGGACATTGCTTGCTCCTACGTGGTGGGATCGTGCGTTCACGACGTGCGCGCTGGTCACCCGGCTGCCTTCTGGATGCGCCGCACCAAGCTGGGATCGTGGGACGTGACCTCACGGTTCCCAGTCACCACCGTGACGTCGCCATGGGATCCGGGTCGGACGTATGCCACCAGGATCTGGTCACTGTGAGCGGCGACCAGGCTTCCCGCTGACGAGCCCAACGCTGCTGAGATCGCGCCGCCCGCCGCACCGGCGGTCGCCAGGCCCGCCACTGCCCCGGCCGACGTGGTGATGAATCCGCGCCGTGTTACTCCTGCCACTCCGTACCTCCCAACTTGGTTGTCCGAATCCGGACAACCGGAGCTGCGCCGATTGACTAACCCTGGTACGTGAGCGATTGGTCGATGGATCATCGGTAGGCGCAGATGGCCGCTGTCGGGGCGTTGATCCCGCGCTGCTCAGCCCAAACGTAGGCCCCAGTACCCCGGGTGCGAGTGACGCGTGCCACCCCACCTACGGATAGCCCGGCCACCGACATCGCCTCTGGCCATGTCGGGGCTGGTGGTCTACGGAAGATCAGGTATCCGCCAACGCCCCTCGCTCCGGCTCCATGCCCGCTCATCTCCCGCCCTTCCGGCATGGCCCGGTTCTTACGGCCGCCGAGAATGTGCACGCCGTGACGCGGCGCCGCGCTCCAGGTTCATCACCGCGCCCAGCATGGAGAGATGCGACAGTGCCAGAGGGAAGTTGCCCATCGGTGTCCCTGTGGCTGGATCGAACTCCTCGGCGAAGAGACCGAGGTCGTTGGCGGTGCGGCTGATGCGCGCGAAAAGTTCGTCAGCATCGTCGGTTCTGCCCATCTGTGCAAGCACGTCGACCAACCAGAAGGAACAGACCAGGAATGCGCCTTCGTCCTGTCCGAATTCCGACTCCGCTCCGATGTGTCGATATACAAGGCCGCCCCGCGTGAGTTGCGTCCGCACCGCGTCCACCGTCGAGACCACCCGCGGATCAGAGGCGCCGAGCATGCCTGTAAGGGGGACCGTCAGGCCGGAGGCGTCCAGGACATCGTCGTCGAGAGCCTGCGTAAAGGCCCCGAGCTTCTCATTGAAGCCCCGCGTCAGCACGTCGCGCCGCACACGAGTTCGGGCGCGACGGACTTCTGCCCGACGGCGTTCGCCGAGATGCAGGGACGAGTCCATGCGCAGGGCGCGGTCAAGCGCCAGCCAGCACATGGCCTGCGAATATACGTAACGCTTCGGGCGACCACGGGACTCCCAGATGCCCGCATCTGGCTCCTCCCAGTGCTGGAGCACCTGGTCGACTATCCGCAGCAGCATCGTCCGCCGGCGTCGGGGCATGTGTTTGCCGCGCTTCCACGCTACGTGGGCAGCCTCCATCACCTCGCCGTAGACATCGAGCTGCCTCTGATCGGCCGCCGCATTGCCAATCCGAACCGGTCGGGAACCCCGGTAGCCATCGAGATGCGCGAGTTCACGCTCGGCGACCCGCGGGTCGCCATCAACCCGATACAGCATCTGATACCTGGAGGGTTGGCAGGCGCAACTCTTGTCGAGCCAGTCCATGAACTGATCGACCTCGTCGACGAACCCCAGCTGATGCAACGTGTCCACCAGGACGGACATGTCACGCAGCCACGTGTATCGATAGTCCCAGTTGAGGGTGCCGCCTTCGGACTCGGGCAGCGAGGTCGTGGGTGCTGCTACAAATGCGCCGGAGGGTTGGTATTGCAGCAGCTTGAGCAGCAGGGCCGACCGCCGTACCAGCGGGGCATACCTGCCCTGGTACCTGCACTGCTCCAGCCATTGACGCCAGAATCGATCCGTCTCATCGAGGAGACGCGTGGCGACATCCCACGGAATCGTTGCCGCACGACCTCCTCCCCCGCCGTGATGCAGTGCGACAACGCCCGTTTCTCCGACGGCAAGCCTGCCTCGCAAGCTCAAGCCGTGGCGTGCCTTGGCGAGAGCGAAATGACTGGGATACTCGAGGACGACCGACTCGTTTGCTGCTCGTGCGGTCACCATCCCAGGCGCAGGTTGAGAGAAGCGCGGGGTCTTGCGCCCGTGGTCGAAGACGGGGCAGAAGTCGATGCGCCAGTCGAGCTCGCCTCGCATCGGTTGGATCATCCGCAGGAGTCGCAGTGACTGCGGCCCTGGTCCGCGGCGCCCGCTCGGGCGCACAGGCATGAAGTCGATGACCTGTGCCTGATCGCGGCCCCCAATCCAGGTCGTTTCCAACACATTCGAATCAGTCCGATATTGCCGAGAGGATAGACAGCCCTCCGCCGGCGCCACCAGCAGATGACCCCCACGGCGCCAGTCCAGGAGCCGGCCGAAAACCCAGGGACCATCGAAACGCGGCAGGCACAACCAGTCGATCGAGCCATTGCGGTGCACCAAGGCGGCTGACCTCATGTCGCCAATGACACCGTACTGGTCCATCGAGGGATACGGCTGCGTCCGGTTGGCCCCGTGTCCGGCGGTCACCAAGGAGCCGCTGCTCGGCACTCGGATTGTCTCGTTCGGCGGCTCTCCGTTAACTTCCGTCACCGCCTGGACTGCCGGTGAGCTTCATGAACTCCGCCCGCGTTCGTTGATCGGACAGAAAGGTGCCGCGCATGCTGGACGTGAGCGTCTTGGTGTTCTGCTTCTGCACCCCGCGCATCATCATGCAGAGGTGCGAGGCCTCGATGACCACCGCGACACCGCGGGGCGCGAGCACAGAGTCCAGAGCTTCCGCAACCTGCGTGGTGAGCCGCTCCTGCAGTTGGAGCCGCCGTGCAAACAGTTCAACAATCCGAGGAAGCTTGCTGAGGCCGATCACCCGGCCGTCGGGGATGTAGGCGACGTGGGCGCGACCGAAGAACGGCAGCATGTGGTGTTCGCAGAGGCTGTACACGTCGATGTCGCGCACGACGACCATCTCGGAATAGGTCTCGGCAAAAACGGCCCCGTTGACGACGTCAGCCAAGTCCTGCTCATGGCCGGACGTGAGGAATTGCAGCGACCTGGCGACACGCTCGGGTGTTCCTCTCAGACCTTCCCGCGTTGGGTCTTCGCCTAGGAAGCGTAGAAGTCGCGCCACCGAGTGTCCGGCCTCGATCATGCGCGGCGCCGCGGGCAACGCGCGGACCGACGGACAGCTGCTGCAAGCATGAGCCTCCGAGCTCGCGTCGCGAGGCCGGGACTCATCGTCCGCCGAGGCGTCGGACAAGAACAGCGAGGTCAATGGAGCGGCACCGCGAGCTTCAGTTCAACCCGGCCGTCGCGCTCCCGGATGTTGAAGCGCGGCTGATCAAACGTGGCCGGTCCGCCACACACCCTGCCCGAGTCAACCGAGAACACCGATCCATGCCACGGGCACGTGACCCGCAAACCATCGAGCGTCCCCTCATCGAGCGGTCCACCAGCGTGGGAGCACACCGCAGCCAACGCGTACAGCATCCCGGCGCGGCGCACGACCAGAGCCGGCATTCCCGCGGCACTCACACGGCGCAACTGACCCTCTGGAAAGTCGTCCTCACCGCCAACGGCGACATAGTCTTCGGGGCCCTCGGCGAACGCGTTGCGGTTCACCATGGTGCCGATGCCGAACACGAGGTGGCCGCCAAGATACCCGCCCAGCATCACCCCGGCGAATCCCACTGTCGACAGCGCGACGGCAAGCGCGTGCAGGGACGGAGATCCCCACCATCGCAGCGCAAGGGATGCAATATCGATCCCAACCACTGCGACCATTGTCAAGCCGTGCGCGGTGGCGACACGGCGCTCGTGACCAATGGTTTCGTGATAGTCGGTCAGACCGGTCAGCGCGGCCAGCGCCGCCGCGGACAGGCCGACAGCGAGCGCCACGTCTCCGGCCTGCGTGGGCAGTCCGTGCGTGAAGTGGGCGACGAAGTCAGCGACAACCCCGGTCGCCCAGGCGCCGATCGGCATGTCGCTCACCGCGGGATGAAGGGGATGCCCCAGCAGGGTGGTCCCGTGCATCACGTTCTTGAGCGCGCGGCCCGGCCGGCCGAGGGCACCGTACACGCCCCCAACGGCCCCCTGGACCACGTCCGCCACCGTCTCCAGCCAGGTCTGCCTCCGGATGATTCGGTCCGCCAGCCTCTCGGTCACGTCTTGCCCTCATGGGTTCGGAGTTCCCACCTGCCGGCGGGTTCCGCTCATGCTGACGGCCGACGTTCATTGTGTCAAGCCGCGATAAATGCTAGATTCCCCGTATGACCGAAGGCAATGAGCAGGATGGCGCGCACCTCGACGCGATCGCCGAGCCGCCCCGTTCCGACGGGATCGAGCGGCTGGTCGGCGCACTCCAGGATCCAACCCGGCGGCGAATCCTGCTTGCGCTGGTCCGTGACGGGCGACCGCGCACCACCGACGAGCTCTCCGAACTCGTCGATGTTCATCGGACCGTCGCCTTCACACACCTCGAGCGACTTGCTGGCCTGGGATACGTGGAGAAGTCACAACGCCGCGGCCGACTGGGCAAGCCAGCTTCGCTGTACGTCGCTCGGGCCGAGCTGCTGGCGATGAGCTATCCGGCTCGGCAATTCGTGACGTTGGCGACCATCCTGGCGAACGGTCTCACGGCGCTCGGTCGAAATGCCTCTGCCGCAACCAAGGGCGCCGGCGTGCGGTTCGGTGAACAACTGGCGCTCCCAGGAGCCCGCTCCGTCTCCGAGGCGTTGCTTCCCCTTCAAGGTCTCGGAGCCGAGTACCGCGTCGATGGGGACCGAATCGTCGCTGGCAACTGCATCTTCCTCGAGGCCTGCGACCAAGCAAGGGCTGCGGTATGCGGAGCGCAGGCCGGCATCCTCGAGGGTGCGCTCCGCGGCGCCGGAATCGAAGTGAAGGTAGAGCCCCAGGGACCGCTGCCGCGCCGCGGCTGCGCATATGAGTTGTCGCACCCACAGAGCGCGGCCTGAAGATGAGAGCGAGTTGCATGCAAGTCAGGAGCTGATCCGGCGGCAAGCCGCCGTCCCCATCGAGGTTTTGGGTGACGAGCTGGTCGACCTGCTTGAGTTGGCCTCGACGCCCTAGCCCGATATCCTGCCTCAGCCTGGTGCCAGTCCTCGTAACCGCGCCTCGGTGACGTTCGGGCCGCCGTCGAAGAGCTGGTGCAACAGGTAGTACTCGGTGAGCGGGTGATCGTCGGTGATGATCACGCCGGCACCCACGAAGCGATCGACCTGTGCATCCTGCAGCCACACCATGCGGCGGAGGCGATCCGCCCAGGAACCTGGGGGCAGGTACGCGGCATCGGGCGTGTTGGCGACGTCGGCAACCGCCTGAGGCGCCCCGAGAAACTGCGACACACTCGCGTCGGTCCAGGCAATCGGGTCATCTGAGCCGAGCAAGTACACGCCACCGCTCCGCGGCGTGAAGAGCACGAGCACATGCGGGAAGACGGACCTGAACGTGCGCAGATGCTCCCGGAACTGATCCAGGTCAACGGCAAAGTACAACCACTGCAGCATCAGCCCGCCCGAGCGCAGGGCATGGTGTGCGTCGGCGTAGAACTGCTGCGAGTAGAGCACCGCGGCGCCGGCCGCCTGGATGGGAGGTGGCGGATCCACTGTAATGAGGTCGTAGCGACGCGAGGTGAGCTTGGCGTAGTTGCGCCCATCGGTGGTCAAGATGTGCGCCAAAGGGCTCTGCAGGTACTGCTGCGCATCGCCGTAGAACACGGGCATCTGCAGCGGCACCGACGGTGAGAGGTCGACCGCGTCGGTCTGCAGCCCGAGTTGCAGCGCCGAGCGGAACGTGGTGCCCATGCCAAAGCAGATGTCGAGAAGCGTGGAAGCGCCGGGCCGCATGATCTTGGGGATGTATGCCATCAGCTTGGTGTCGACGCTGAGCGTCGTCATCGCGGTGCCGCTGGTGTACAGACGACGCTTGTAAGCTGGTCCGCCCAAAGCATCCACCGTGGAGAGGCGATCCTCGGTGTGGAAGAAGGGCAGTGAGGTGGCAGCGAGGCGATGCTCGGTGGCCGTGAGCAGCACCGGTGAGGCGGTGATCACCAGGATCGGAGGCACGATGACGGCGGCGGCAGTCATCAGGGACAACCGAAGCGAGCTGGCCCCCCGCGACCCGGCACCGCCAATGATCAGCGCGCCCGCTACCGCCGCGTCCGCGGCGCCGAGCACCAGGATCGAGGCGTTGGTGCCGAGGGTTCCGGCTAGGAGAAAAGCCGCGGCGAGTGCACCAAGAATGCATCCGAGCGTGTTCCATGCGTACAGCACACCGATGCTGCGCGAACCGTCGGCGGGGTTGCGCGTCAGCAGGCGTGCCGAGAGGGGAAACGCATACCCCATGAACACGGTCGCGGGCAGGAGCATGACAGCGCGCGCGACGTTGATAGTGGGTAGCCACATGGTGGCGAGCGGAACTGTCAGGATGGTGCACACTGCAACGCCGAGAAAGGTGACTGCGAGCGTCTGCGGTGTGTCGCGCTCCACGTTACTGCGGCGGCGGTAGATGCGCCCGCCACTTGCGATACCGAGGAGATAGATGGCGAGAATGACGACGAAGTTGTAAATCTGTGATCCAGTGCCCTCGGCGAGCATGCGTGTCCAGAGAACCTCGAGGCTCAGCGCCACGAATCCGGAGACGAATGACGCTGCGTACAGCAACGCGCGCCATCGCGGGGTCAGGCCCGATTCGTCGCCTCTGGCGGCGGACACGAGGACGCGAAGTGGTGTGACATTGGGCACTCTGGACGCAACGAACATCGCAGCAAGTCCCGCCAGCAGATTCAGCACCACCGCCACGCGGGTGGTCGCCGACAGCCCCAGCAGCTCGATGAGCACGAAGCCCGCCAACAGCGCGCCGGTCATTGCACCGTAGGTATTGGCGCTGTAGAGCCGCCCCATCTGCGCCCCGGCGGTGCGCATCGACGTGACCAGGTGCCGGGTCAGCAGTGGCAGCGTCAGGCCCATGAGAAAGGTCACCGGCGTGACCACCGCCAGCGTCAGGAGCAGCCGGACGACCGTCAGCTGTCCTGCCGATGCCGTGTCGTAGACGGAGCTGTAGACACCGGCGATGCGCTCGAAGCCGACAGGCACGAGCAAAGCGGCGGCACCGATGACGAGTTCGACGGCGCCGTAGATCCGCAATGGACGGCGCAGCCGCGGGGCGACGAGGCCGCCGACCATCCCTCCGAGGCCGAGGCCCGCGAGAAAGGCTGTGACGATCGTGCCGATCGCTTCTGTGGTGTTGCCGAAGATGACTACCAGTTGGCTCGACCACACGACCTGGTATATGAGACCTGCAGCGCCTGAGGCGACGAACACCCCGACGACGAGACGATTCGACCGCCCTAAGGAATGTGGCTCGGCAGCGTTGTTGCCGAGCTCGGTTGCCTCCGCTTGAGTTCCGCTCACGATGGCCACGGCTTCGGCGCGCGGCGCCGGGCCCTGGGATGGCTGCTCGATCGCCACATCTCCTAGATTGGATCGGGCCCGCGGTGTACTCGCCGCCCCGGCAAGCTGGAATACAGGATACGCACCCCGTACCACGGCTGGCTGAGGGGCGCGCTCGTCGGTGGAAGGGTCCCCGTTTCGGCTACGTCTGGCCCCAGACGGCCGCCGCAGTATCGACGATGAGGGCGGAGCTTGGCGACCTCTTCGTCGTAGGTACTTGTCCTTCGGAACGAACTGCAGTGGTTCGAGCCACCGGACCGCGCATCGTCGTACTCCATGAAGAAACCGTCCACATCGAGCCCGCCGAACAGCGCCTCGGCGACGAAATCGTAGCTGGCTTCAGCCGCCAACACCTTTGCGACAGCAGTCCGCGTTGAACGCCGAACTCGATCGCGTCCGGGCGTCCGGGCTGGCGGTCAACAATGAGGAGCTCGCGTACGGGCTGCGCTCGATCGCCGTCCCTGTGCGCGACGCATCGGGGGATGTCGTCGCCGCCATCAACCTGGACCATTGGGATAATGCCCAACTCTGAGGCGGCGATCTCGGAGACGACCAGCACCGCGGCGGCACCGTCGTTGAGAGGCGAGGAATTGCCCACCGGCGTGCGTACGGCGGCACCGAAGTACACAGCCATCACTGGTTGGCCACGGCCACCAACGGGATGTCGAATCGAGCTGAATACGTCTTGTCGCGCGTTGGGCCGATCACCAGGGGCCGTAGGCGCTGCTATTGGCTGCCTGAAGCCCGCTCACGTAGCCGGCGCGTTCGTGTGCCGCTTCATCCGCGCCGGGCGGCAGCGAGAGCAGTCCGCGCAGATCGCCGACCGCTGCGAATCCCTTACGTACCATCCAGCCAGACAGGCCTTCAAGGAGAACCGCCGCATGCTCGGGGCCGTACCGCAAGAGCGCCGAGGCGGTCATGACCACGTCCGCTCCGGCCAGCAGGTACTTGACCACGTCGGTCGGGCCATCGACGCCGGTGGTCGCCGCGAGCGCTGCACGCACCCGCCCGTGGAGGATCGAGATCCACGTGCGTGGCAACCGGGACTCCGTCGGGCTGGAGAGATCCAACGACGAGACCATGGACAGGGTTTCAGGGTCAATGTCCGGCTGAAGGAAGCGGTTGAAGAGGACCAGTCCGTCTGCGCCAGCCTGATCCAACCGTAAGGCCACCTCGCCGGTCGAGCTGAAATGCGGACTCAGCTTGACTGCCACCGGAACGGTCACCGCCGCCTTGACCTGGGTGAGGATGTCGATGTGGCGTTGCTCGACATCACGGCCGGAGATGCGCGGGTCGCCGGGGACGTAATAGATGTTCAGCTCGATCCCCGCAGCCCCGGCCTCCTGCATTGCTCGCGCGTAGTCGGTCCAGCCGCCGGGCGTGACCCCGTTGAGGCTGCCGAACACCGGCACGTCGACAGCGGCTGCGGCGCGCTCAAGCAAGCTCAGGTAGCGCACCGGGCCGACTTCCCGGTCAGCGGCGGCAGGGAGGTAGGACAGCGACTCCCCGAAGCTCTCGGTGCCGGCGTCCACCAGTTCCGCGTTCTGCTCCGCCTCGCGGCGCAGCTGCTCCTCGAACAGCGAGTACAGCACCACCGCGCCGACGCCGGCGTCGGCCAGCCGCTTGACACCGTCGACGGTGCGGGACAGCGGGGATGCCGATGCGACCAGCGGGTTGCGTAGCTCGATGCCCATGTAGACGGTCGAGAGGTCCATCAGTGGTCCTTCCGAGCGTCGACTGGGAATCGCTGCGCGCCGCGCGTCGCCATCTCCTCGTACACGTTCCAGCGCTGTTCGATCTCCTGCTGTGCCAGGCCGAGCAGGCGTTCGGCCTCCAACGGGTCGGAATTGGTCAGCACGCGGTAGCGCAGTTCCCTGTAGATGTAGTCCGATAGTGGGAGCCGCGGGCGCGGCGAGTCGAGC
>CATPBU010000131.1 GCA_955652455.1 Candidatus Dormiibacterota bacterium | reverse complement strand
CGCCGACCGGCTTTGGCGCGCCTGATGGTCTCGAAGACGACGCGCCGGAGCTCGCCAAGGTGCTCGCGCCTCTGCGCCGCCGGACATCGCGGAGCGCCGGCCGCTCGGCGCCCGGTCGAGCTCAACAGGTGAGCGACGTCGCTGCGCGCCGTGCGGCTGAGCGTGCCCAGGCTGAACGCGACAAGGCCGCCGCCCGCGCACGCGCCATCGCCAACACCAAGCGGCAACACGCGGAGCGTCTCGCCGCGGAAGCCCGCGCGGCGGAGGAGGAGGCACAGACTGCGGAGCAAGCCGCGGAGGCCGCGGAAAACGCGGCGCGCTGATGAGCCAGGGTCGCGCCGTCTAGTCCCTCACGCGATAGACGACCTGACGGATGTAGCACATGCAGTCGTCGATCTCGTCAACGCACATGCTAAGGCGGTCGACAACTCGCTCGTCGGTGACGATCTTTGCCGCGCCCTGGAGTTCCATGCCGATCCGGAACAGCCAGCACACGAGTGCGCCGCGCAACTCCTCGGCGATCTGTTCGCTGTTTTCCAATCGGTCGGTTTGGACGCGCAGCGTCATGCGCTCGACCACATCGGGCGTAACCCCGGCGAGCTCAGATGCCTGAATCCCGTAGTGGACCGCGAGCGCGTTACGCTGCGTTCGATGAGCGAGATCCCGCCGCTCAACCTGGAGAGGGCGACTTAGCAACAGGGGCGCTTGATCCACAGGGATGGGACGTCGCACCGGCATGTCGCCAACTCCGTCCTACGCTTGCGCGGTCTCGGTGCGGCGGAGGACTGCGCCGCGACGAGATTTCCCTCCACGCGAAGCGTCGAGGATGCGCTTGTCGACTCGGCGGCGTCGGTCCTCCAACGTACGCACGTGGTATCCGATCCGCGCGCCCCGATCCGGACGCGGTGAGGTGGGAACGGTGCCCTGTTTGTTGGTCAGGCCTCGTACACGGCGTCCGCCGCGATGTGGGCTCCCAGGAACAGAGCCAGCGCCACGAGGATGAGAAGCGCAATGAGCGAGATCCTCCTGGTGAGGTTCGATGACTCCCAGACACGTCTCACGGTGCCCTGTACGCTGGCCACCTGGAGGATTCGACGCGACACCTCGACGGCCTGCTCCCGCGGGATGACGACGATCGAGGTGTGTCCGTCGATCTGCTCCGAGAGCAGGCGGACGCCGTCCGTCGCGGGCTCGATGAAAACGAAATCCTCGCGTGCGATCTCGTACACGCCCATTCCTCCCAACCGACCGCTGTTCATACCTTACGCAAGCAGCCCGGACACCTGAGCTCGATGCACAGCCGGCGTCGGTCGAACCTCCGGGGTCACGGCATCAATCGTCATCGAGTGGTGGCCAGTCGGCGGTCTCCAGCCACCGGAAGGACTGTCCGCACTTTGGGCACTTGAGGTGCGGGCGAAATTCGTCTCCGATGACCGGAGGGGTCAGCGGCACCAGGCGACCTCCGCACGCCGCGCACTCCCACGAGTCGGTGTACGGGTGCGTGCTCACACTGGATCGTCGCGAACTGCGGCGCTGCCGTCTGTTCGCGGCCGGACTGTCGTCGCCTGACGTCACTCGTAGTGGCCGACCCATGACCACCACGCGACCATCCCAGCGCAGCCCAAGACGACCCACAGTAGTACGGGCATTGCGCAACCTCCCCTCACCGTATCCCTGGCGCGGTCAGCGCCGTTCTCTCTCTGGGGACACATTGTGCCGCAAATGCGGCAATCAAGTCAAACCGCCCGAGGCTCGCACTGGCAGTTGAACGGGGGCCGGGGCCTCCCTGCAGGAAAAACGGCCGCCTCGGCGACCTCCCGCTGGGCGGATCACCGTGGCCCGATCTTCTTCCTCGCCTCCGCGGCCGGGACTGTCGTCGCCGCTGGGGTGTGACCGACCCGGCTCTTGTGTGGCCGACCCGCCAACTGGATCTCGCCACAGGACTGTCCGCAAACGGAGCACGACAGGGCGGCCCGGTCAACGGCCATCGCGTCATCCGCGACCAAAACTGACGCGTAGCTCAACGGCAGCCGATCAGAGCACGACGGGCACAAGAGTGCTTCGTACCAGGTCATTTGCTGTCTGATGTCCATGGGACATAGTCGCACGTGACCCGGCTGCGGTCTGTACCGCGGCGTGCAGAGCGCTGGAGCGTCAGCTGATCAGCTCGGCGATCAGCGGCTCGAGCTCATCCCACCGGGCCGACTTCGAGAGGTAGTGGACGTCGAGCTCTGCCAGCTCTGTCTCGGAGCCCGGCAGGTACGCGGTGAAGAGCACGATCGGCACTGTCCCGGCCACCGGATCGGCCCTGATCAGCCGCGCCAACTCGAGCCCGTCGATGTACGGCATTGACCAGTCAGTGAGGATCAGCGCCGGTCGCTTCGGCCCTGCGTCTTGCCACAGGCGGAGCGCCTCAACACCGTCCGCTGCTACGAGCACGTCGAAACCCGCGCGTGTCAGCCGGATCGTGAACAGGTCGCGCAGATCCGGCTCGTCATCCACCAGGAGCACGGTCCGCCTGCTCGTGGAAGCTGTGGCCTGGGAGAGGCGCCCCGGCTCTGTGTCCGGGTGCGCCTCTGGCCGTGACTGTCGTTCGGCCAGGATTCTCGTTCCCCCGTCAGAACGTGTAGGTGTCCATGCCGATGACGTTCGATCCTGAGGCTGCGTTCTCGGCCTTCAAGGTGTCGATGACGCCATGGGCAGGAAGAACACCCGGAGCCTTGTAGGTGATCGTGACCACACCGACAGAGTTGGCGGTGAACGTGTGTCGTGTCGCCGTCAATGCGGTGCTGCCGACTGCAGCCGAGCCGCCTCCGGCACCGGGGACGAAGGTGAGATAGACGACCGCGCCGCCAACTCCGCCGGCGCTGCTGTGCGCCGTGACCGTGACAGTCACCACCTGATTCGGCGCCAGGGTTGCCGTGGTTGCGATCGGCTTCGACTTGAACTTGTAGCTCGTCACCGTGGAGTAGTCATAGTCGTCATGTGCCTTGATGGTTGCGCTCTTGCCGGTGGCGTTCTCGGCCTTGATGGTGTCATGACCCGTCGCCGGTAGCGTCGAGGGCGTGTGGTACGAAATGCTGACGTGGCCGCTGCCGTCGGTCATGAAAGGCTTCGCCGCCGTGGTGAGTGGAGTGGTGTTGCCGACCAGGGCGGTCCCGCCGCCGGTCGTGGGATTGAACCCGATAAACACGGTGGCGCCGGGGACGGGCACCGCGGTGGCATCCTGGGCGGTCAGGGTGACCACGACGGTGGCACCGGCGCCAAGACTGTGGGCGGCGGCGATCGGTGACGGCGCCAAGACGTAGGAGGCGACCGGCCCGGCGGCGTGGGCGTCGATGGTTCCGG
>CATPBU010000130.1 GCA_955652455.1 Candidatus Dormiibacterota bacterium | reverse complement strand
GGTCAGTTCGGGCGCGCCGATACGCAGGGCGGGGCGGGTAGCGGCTGCGACGGCCATGATCGATCGATCTTACGGGCAGGCTCGGCAGCCGGCCCTCAGTCGGCGTTTAGCTCGTGGATCAGCCGAAGCCCGACGAGTGTCAGGTGAGGATCCACCGCCTCGATCTCAGCGATCAGCGGAGCGAAGAGCTCGGCGAGGCCACCGGTGGCGATCACCTTGGCGTTCTCGCCGATCTCAGCGCGGATCCGAGCAACAATGCCCTGGACCAGGCCCACGTAGCCGAAGACGAACCCGGCCTGCATCGATGCCGCCGGGCTGCGTCCGATCACCGAAGACGGAGCGGTCAGCTCCACGCGGTTCAGCTTCGAGGCATGGCTCACCAGCGCATCGAGGCTGATCAGGATGCCGGGCGCCATGGCGCCGCCCAGGTACTCCCCGCTTGCCGATACGCAGTCGAAGGTGGTGGCAGTGCCGAAATCGAGCAGGATCACGGGCGCGCCGTACAGGTGGCGACCGGCGAGGGCATTGGCAATTCGGTCGGCGCCGACCAGGCGCGGATCCTCATAGCGGATGCTGACACCGGTGCGGATGCCGGGTCCGACCACCAACGGGACCCGCCCAAAATAGACGCGGGACATCTCATCTATGGCTCGGGCGAGGGGTGGGACCACGTTGGCCACGGCCACGGCGGCGATGCCGGCGAGTTCGATGCCACGGCGGCGGAGCAGGTCGCTGGTGACGAGCCCGAGCTCGTCGCCGGTGGAGCGCTCGTTGGTGTGCAACCGAAAGTCGGCAACCAGGCGCTCGCCGTCGAACACACCGACGACGATGTTGGTGTTGCCGACGTCGACCGCGAGCAGCATCGCGCGGATTGTAGGAAGGCCCGTGGCATGCGGTGCGCACCGCCTGGCCGGATCGCTAGCGTTGCGGGCCCACATGATCGGTCTCATCGACATCGGCGGTACCAAGCTGCTGGCCGCGGTTGCTCAGCCGCCGCGGGGTATCGGCAAGACCGTGCGCCGCGCCACCCCGCGCACTGGCAACGTGGTTGCGGCGCTGGTCGAGATGCTCGATGAAGCCCGGCGCGGAGAGCCCCTGGAGGCGATCGGGGCCGCGGTGCCGGGCCCGTTCGACCGCGACCGCGGACAGCTCATCAATCCCCCGGGGCTCTCCGCCGATTGGCACCGCCTCGAAATCGCGGCGCCGCTTCGCGAGCGCTTCGGCTGCCCGGTACGGGTGGAGAACGACGCCAACTGCGCCGCGCTTGCCGAAGCGCACCACGGAGCCGGGCGCGGCTCGCGGCTGCTCGTCTATTACACCGTCTCCACAGGGATCGGCACCGGCGTGGTCCGCGACGGCGACCTCGTCGTCCAGCGTCATGACAACGAGGGCGGCCACCAGGTGCTCTGGCCCAAGCGTCTGGGGGGTCCACCGTGCGACTGTGGCGGGATCGGCTGCCTGGAAGCAATTGCCAGCGGGCGCGCCATCGCCACTCGCTTCGGCCGCGCCGCTGAGGAGATCGACGAGCAGGTGGTCTGGGACGACGTGGGCGCCTGGCTGGGACTTGCCGTCGTCAACACCGTCGCCCTGCTCGACTGCGACCGGGTGGTGTTCGGCGGCGGCGTGGCCGCGCCGCGATGGTCGCGGATTGAACCGGCCCTCCGCGCCACCGTCGCCGCTCATCTCAAACTGCAGCCCGTGCCGGAGATTCGCGCCGCGGAACTCGGCGACGATCGCAACCTGGCCGGGGTGCTCCTGCTGCTCCGCGGCTGAAGACCAGAGTGGGAACCACAGCCGCCGCGCTGGTTAGGCTTACGCCGTGAGCGCCGTTCACCTCGTCGCCGACAGCACCTGCGACATCTCCACCCGGGAGGCGGCTGCGCTGGGCCTCACCATCGTCCCCCTCAAGGTGATCATCGGCGAGGAGGTGTACGCCGACGGCGTCGACATCGACCCCGCGACGCTGTACGCGCGGATGCGCACCTCGTCGGTCGCGCCCCGGACTTCCCAACCGACGCCCGGGGAATTCGAGACCGTGTTCCGCGAGGTCGGGGCCGACGGTGCACCCGTGGTGTGCACCACTATCTCGGCCGCGATGAGCGGCGCGCACAGCTCGGCCGTGGCTGCGCGCGCCGCACTGCCCGACCTCGACATCAGGCTGATTGACACGCGCAGCGTCGGCCCCGGCCACCAGCAGGTGATCGAGTCGTTGATCCCGGCCGCGGCGGCGGGCGCGAGCGCTGACGATCTCGAGGAGCTGGCCGGGCGGATCCGCTCCACACAGCGCCTGGTGTTCACCGTGGAGAGCCTCGAATACCTGCGCCGTGGCGGACGCATCGGCGGGGCCCGCGCGCTGCTCGGCTCGGTCCTGAATATCAAGCCGATCCTGGAAGTGCGCGAGGGCGCGGTGGAGCCGCTCGACCGCGTCCGCACCTTCCCCAAGGCGCTGGATCGGCTCCTCGAGGAGGTCGCCGCCTCTGCCGCCACCTGGGGCGGACGGGCGTCCGTGCTGGTGACCCACGCCGACAAGGCCGACGCTGCGGCCGACATCGCCCGCCGCGCCGCCGAGATCGCGGGCGAACCGGTGCGACTGATCGACGTCGGCCCGGTGATTGGCTGCCACGGCGGGCCCGGTGCCATCGGGATGTCCTTCCATAAGCCGCTGTAGGGAAGGCGGCCCCGACACCAGGGATGCTGGCCAGTTCTGATAGCGGTTCCGAACAACAGCTCATAGAGCGACTAGGATTGGGCAGCTGCCCAAACATGTCAGGAATCGGGCTGCGGGAGGGTTTGATGGCGGCGTTGGAGATCCAGCCCAGAGAGGAACCGGGACGGCGCGGCCAGATCATCCGCGCGGCAGCCACCGTCCTCGGCCGGATCGGGTACTCCGAAAGCTCCGTCAAGCAGATCGCGCACGAAGCGGGCGTCGCGCCCGGCCTGGTGCACTACTACTTCACCTCCAAGGAGGAGCTGCTGGTCGCGGTCGTCCACGAGCTCGAGCGCGAGATGGTGGCCGACTGGCAGTCCGCGGTTCACGGCATCGACGACCCGTTGGAGCGGATCGTCGCCGCGCTCGACCACACCGCTGTGCGCTGCTCGGAGCACCCTGAGTTCTTCCGACTGCTCTTCGACCTTTACGTCGTCGGGCTCAGTAACCGCGCGATCCGCCAACGCTGCGTGGAGCTCTGGACACACTTCGCGGACGACATCGAGGCCGAGGTCCGTCAGGTGCTGGATCGGCTCCCCGGGGCAGGCACGGTGCCGCCACGCGATCTCGCCGAGGCCATCGCCGGCGCAATCGACGGCATCGCACTCGCCGGGCTGCTGCGCGAGAGCGAACCGATGGACGCCTACGACGCACTCAAGGCCATGCTCCTGTCGCTGGTGGTCACGGCGTATGTCCACGCCGGCAAGGAACCGCCGGTGGCACGGATGCGCGCCCTGCTCGATCGCCCCAAGGTGGCCGGCGGGTCCCTGTAGCGGAGCGGGCGGCACGGCCGGTCCTGCCACCATGTGCAGATGCGACCCGGCCATCTCGCCTGCCCCAACAACTGCCCCGAGGGACGGTTCGAGGCGCTCAACGCCCCGATGTTCGTCGACAGCACCGGTCGCTATGCCGGCCACGACGGCAGCCGGGCGACTTACGTCTGTGCGGTCTGCCAGAGCGTCGCCGTCGACGTTGCGGCGGCGGCGCGCGAGATGCACCGGCGCGGCGACGATCGCGTGGTGACGTTGACCTGTCCGTCCTGCTCGCTGCGGCTGCTCCCTCCCGAGGACGACCCACTCGCCAGCGTCATCGAGTGCCCCGCCTGCGAAACGCGTTTCGAGATCGAGGAGGGCATGCCGCGGCTGCACGGTGACACGGGCGATGGCGAGGACGCCCAGGCGGGCTGAAGGCTGCCGTCAGCGGCGTGCCAGTGTGCGCAGCGCGGCCTGCGCTGCCCACCAGCCGCACATGCCGTGCACCCCACCGCCCGGAGGCGTCGACGAGCTGCAGATAAAGATGCTGGGATTCGGCGTGGTGTACGGCGATATCCGCGGGGCGGGGCGGGTGAACAGCTGGCCCAGGCTGAACTTGCCGCCGTTGATGTCGCCACCCACGTTGTTGGCGTTGTGTGCCTCCAGGGCGGCGGTGTCCATGGTGTGACGGGCAATGATCCGGTCTCTGAAACCGGGCGCGAACCGCTCCACCTGCGCCTCGATCGCGGATGTCATGTCGCGGCGCGAGCCGTTGGGCACATGGCAATACCCCCACAGGGTCTGCTGCCCCGAGGGCGCGCGGCTGGTGTCGAACAATGAGGGCTGCGCGAGGATCACCAACGGTCGCTCAGCGTGACGGCCGGCCGCCACCGCAGCCTCCGAAGCGACGATCTCCGCAAACTCACCACCGATGTGCACGGTGGCAGCGCGCGCGCAGCGCGGGTCCGCCCACGGCACCGGGCCGTCGAGCGCCCAGTCGACCTTGAAGACGCCGGGGCCGTACCGGTAGCGGCGCATGCGGCGCCGGTAGCGCTCCGGCAGCTGCTCGGCACAGACGTTGTCGATGTCCCGAGGCACCAGGTCGAGCAGGCGCAGCCGCGACGTGGGCAGGTCGGCGAGCGAGGCGACGCGTCGCCCCGTCTCGATGGTGCCGCCGAGGTCCGTCAGGCGGTCGGCCAGCGCCGTGGCAACGTTGGCGGTACCGCCGCGCACCACCGGCCAGCCGGCGGCGTGACCGATCAGGTTGAGCATCAGGCCGACGCTGGTGCTGGCCGGGCTGTCGAGCGAAAGCATCGAGTGCCCGGCGACGCCGGCGAAGAGTGCTCTCGCTCGGACGCCGCGGTAGGCAAGGCGCGCGAATGCGGTAGCCGGCAGCAGGGCCGGGATGCCGAACGCACCCACCGTCACTGGATGGCGTGGCAGTCGCAACGGGCCGAGGAACTGCTCGAGGAGCTGCGGCGCATGGCGAGCCAGCGGCCCGAAGATGCGCCGGTACCGCGCGCCGTCCTGGCCCAGGTTGGCGGCGGTGTCGTCGACGGACCGCTCGAGTAGGACGGCATCCTCGCCCTCGAGCGGATGGGCAAGCGGCGTGGGTGGGAAGACGAACTCGACGCCGTGCGCGGCTGGGTCGAACGCGCGGAAAAACGGCGATGCAACCCCGAACGGCAGGACCGCTGCGCAGAAATCGTGGTGGAAGCCGGGGATGGTCAGCTCGCCGCTACGGCAGCCCCCACCGATCTCGCTCTCCGCTTCGATGACGTGCACGGACAATCCGCGCTCGGCAAGGGTGATCGCCGCGGCGAGCCCGTTGGGACCGGAGCCGACCACCACGGCGTCGTAGGACGAGGCCACGCTCGGCTAGTGGTCCAGTGCCGGCAGCAGTGCCACGGTGGCGCCGATGGGACCCGACGACTCACCCTCCTCCCGCGACCAGTATCGCGAGAAGCGGCCATCGAAACCCCAGAGCAGGCCATCGTGGTCGACGCTCGGCGCATCCTCCCAGTGGGGTGTATGGCCGTGCACCAGTCGCCGCGCACCGAAGTGCGCGAGATAGACGTCGAGACGGCGGCGCTCCACGAACGCGCGCCGGCCGAACAGTGTGCGCACCGCGGAGAACACTCCACCCGGTGTGGCGAGCCAAGCGTGCGCGTGGCGGTTGACCGCGTCGACACTGTCGCCGAGCGTGGCGTACAGGTCATCATCGGTGTGCTGGACAAGGGTGCCGTCCGCCATCAGGATCAGAAATGGCAGGGCGCGCAGCCAGGACTCGAGGTCCGGGTCGCGGTCGACGGCGTCGAGGTCAGCCCAGTCGCCGCGCCGGTGCAGCCAGAGCGCCTCCAGCTCGGCCGGGTCGCGAGCTCGCCATGGTTCCGGCGGCTCCACGCCCCTGCGCCGTTCCAGGACCGCCAACAGGAAGAGGTCGTGGTTACCGAGGACAGCGCGGCTGTTGACACGCGAGCGGGCCAGACGCGCCGCCGCCGCGCCACCGCCGCGACCGGGACGTCCGCCCTGGAAGAAGTCGCCGAGAAAGACGGTGTCGACCTCGTCCTCCGGATACGGCAGGAGTGCCTCCTCGAGACGTTCGACGTCGCCTTGGACATCACCGACGATGAGCAGCGGGCGGGTCACCAGTCGAGGATAGCGATCAACTCCTGGCCTTCCCCGGGCGGCGTCGCGGCTCGGTCGCGTCGCGTCCCTGCGTCCGCTGCGGGCGCACCGCGGCGCCCACCTCCTTCGCTGCGGCGGGCTGGCGGGCCAGCACGATCGCGATCCTGCGGGTCTTGGCCACCAGGGTGGCGGCACGAACGAGCTGCCGCGACACCATCCGCGGCCCCGGGC
>CATPBU010000129.1 GCA_955652455.1 Candidatus Dormiibacterota bacterium | reverse complement strand
GGAGATCGCCAGCCGGCGCAGGTCGGGGAACTCTGCAGGGTCGAACGGACGCGGCAGGCCGATCCGGGCAGCCGACTCCCGGCTGATCCCCCACGCCTCTCGCAGGCGACGCTTCCATCGCGGGTGGGCCCAGGCCCAGTCGAGCAGCCGCCCGCGTGCGCTCATCGCCGGCGCCTGCCCGAGTCCATCAATCGAAGGGTACCCGTACCATCGGGCCGCTCGACGGTCGGGCGCCACCCCGGCGATATCATCCGCCGCAGATGGACACGCAACTCCGCACCTTCATGGAGGGCGAGGGAGACCGCTATTTCGAGCGCAACCTGCCCGTGTACACGGAGGCCGACCCTGCGACCGACCCACCGCTGCGCCTCATCGAGGCGTACGCCCTTCAGCCGGAAACCGTGCTCGAGGTGGGTTGTTCCAACGGCTATCGGCTTGCCGCAGTGGCGCGGATCCACGGCGCTCGGGTCACCGGCATCGAACCCTCTCTGGCAGCCGTGGCCGATGGTCGGGAGCGGTTCCCCGGGGTGCGCTTCGAGAGGGGCTGGGGAGACGCGATCCCGGTGGATGAGCAGTTCGACCTCGTGATCGTGAACTTTGTCTTCCATTGGGTCGATCGTTCCCTGCTGCTGAGGACCGCCGCCGAGATCGACCGTGCGGTCAAGGACGGGGGGTTCCTGATCGTCGGCGATTTCCTGCCGACCCACCCCACGCGACGCCACTACCACCACCTGCCCGACAGAGACATCTACACGTACAAGCAGGACTACGCTGAGATATTCGTCGCCTCCAGCTGCTACCAGAGGATCGCCGTGCTGGCCGGGCGGCACTCGCGCCCGCCGATCCTCAGCGCGGAGGTCGACGACGATGACCGCCGTGGGACAACGCTCCTCCGCAAGCGAACCCAGGAGCTGTATGTCGAACCGGCCACCTGAGTTGGGACCGTGAGCGCACGCGTATACGGGCGCGCCGAGTTCCACATCGGTGACCGGCTGGTCGGCCCGGGACAGCCCTGCTACGTCATCGCTGAGGCGGGATCCAACCACAACCGCGACCTGGACACGGCACTGCGTCTCATCGAGGTCGCCGCCGAAGCCGGCGCCGACGCCGTCAAGTTCCAGACCTACACCGCCGACGGCCTCTACTCGCGCCACACACCGGACATCGGCTACTTGAGGGAGCAGGGGCTGGTCGGAGAGCGCGAATCGGTATGGGAGTTGATCAAGCGGGTGGAGATCCCGTGGGAGTGGCACGAAGACCTCGCTCGCCACGCCGGCGAGGTCGGCATCACCTTTCTGTCGACGCCGTTCGAGGAGGCTGCGGTCGACCTGCTCGAGAAGGTCGGGGTCCCCGCGTACAAGATCGCCTCATATGAGGTCAACCATCTGCCCCTGATCGAGCGCGCCGCGCAGACAGGAAAGCCGCTGCTCATCTCGACGGGGATGGCGTCACTGGGTGACATCGAGCGCGCCCTCGACACGGCAGTCGCAGCCGGTGCGCACGACCTTCTGGTCATGCACTGCGCGGTGAACTATCCACCGCGCTTCGAGGATCTCAACCTGCGCGCCATCACCACGCTGCGGCATGCATTCCAGGTGCCGGTCGGCTGGTCGGACCACACCATGGGCCACACTGCTGACGTGGTGGCCGTAGCCCTCGGTGCCTGCGCCGTCGAGAAGCACTACACGCTGAGCCGCGATCAGGAGGGGCCGGATCATCCCTTCGCCCTCGAGCCACATGAGCTGAAGGCCATGGTCGGCGCGATCCGCGAAGCAGAGGCGTCGCTGGGCTCGACCGTCAAGCGCGTGACTGACGCCGAGGCGGAGATGTTCCGACTCGGGCGCCGCAGCATCGTCGCCGCCCGCGAGGTGTCCGCCGGTGCCGTGATCACGCGCGACGACATCGCGGTCAAGCGGCCGGGCTTCGGCATCGCAGTGCACGACATGGAGCAGGTGCTGGGGAGGCACGTGGTGCGTGACATCGCTCGCGACCAGGTCCTGCAATGGGACGACCTGGTCCGGTGACGGCCGCTGGGCAGCGTCCGGCGGTGACGCTGCGACCGGCGCGAGAGGACGACGTCACCCGCATCATGGAATGGCGCAACGACGGCGACGCGGTGAGGTTCAGCGTCACCCGACGGCCGGTGTCCGAGGTGGAGCACGCGCAGTGGTTCTCGGCACAGTTGGCCGATGGGACAGTGCGACTGTGGATCGCGGAGGAGGCCGGCGACCCGGTGGGTCAGGTCCGTCTCGATGTGACCGAGGGCACCGGCACCGTATCGATTGGGGTGGCCACGCAGCATCGCGGTCGCGGCATCGCCGAGACCATGCTGCGCGCCATGATCGAGGCGGTTGCAGGGGACGATGACGTGCGCCTGTTGAAGGCACTCACCCACCCTGACAACACGTCCTCGCTGCGCGCCTTCGAGCGTGCCGGTTTTCGCCGCGTGGGTGCGTCCGAAGGCGGCTTCGTGGTCCTGCTGCGCCAACCGCCGGGAGGTGCTCGTCCGGGCGACGCCCCATGACGGCAGCGCGTGAGTACTGGGCGGAACAGGTGCGCGAACACCGCGACGAGCAGGGCCGGGCGTTTCGCTACGTGCATGTTCGACATCCCGGAGCGCAAGGGCTGATCGTCCACTTCAGCGCCTTCTTCGGCGAGTGGGGTGAGGCGCGCCAGCACCGCAAGGTCTTCTCCGGGCACTTTCACAGGCTGCGCATGCTCGGGGATGTCGCAGACCACGACTGGCTCTTTGTCTGCGACGAGTACGGCGCCGACGGCAACGGCACGTACTACACAGGCGAGTGCGGCGACATGTTCATTGAGCGAGCCATGCTCGACCTGATCAGGTCGGTTGCCGCCGACTTCGAGGTGATCACGCCTGGAGGATTCACGGTCATCGACGTCGAGGACCACGTCGGTCCTGGCCGCCCCATCCCCAGCGACGGCGTCGACGTGTTGG
>CATPBU010000128.1 GCA_955652455.1 Candidatus Dormiibacterota bacterium | reverse complement strand
TGATCGCCCAGACCGCCAGCTGGTCCCAGGGCAGCAGATAGCCGGAGAACGAGAGCAGCAGCGTGGTGAGCAGGAGGAGCGTGCCAATCGCCCAGTTGAACTCCCGGGGTGGCTTGTACGAACCCTGGTAGAAGACGCGGGCCATGTGCAGCCAGACCGTGATGACCATCCCGTGGGCGGCCCAGCGGTGCAGGTTGCGGATCACCAGGCCGAAGGTGGCGACGAACTGCAGGTCCTTGATGTTCTGGTAGGCCTGGTCCACGGACGGGATGTAATAGAACATCAGGAAGAGCCCGCTGATGGTCAGCAGGATGAACAGGAAGAAGGACAGACCGCCGAGGCACAGCGTGTAGCTCACCCGGATGGCCGACTTCTTCACACGGACCGGGTGGATGTGCAGGAAGAAGTTGGTCAGCGCGGTGCGCGCCGCCACCTTGTCGGTGGTGGGAAGGCCGTGCCGGAAGATCGAGCCCCACACCTGGGACGCGAACGCGCGCAGCGGATTGCCCTCGGTCGGACGGGCGCTCACCGCACCTCCCCCATCGACCCTCGTCCTCCCGTCATCGCGCTACACGCCGACCGTCTGGCCATTGCTCTTGCCGGTCTTCGGATCAAGCCGCCACTTGGGCACGCTGTTGTCGCCGGCCTGACGGTACACGGTGATGGAGGCCCGGTTGACGACGAAGTGCTTGTCCGGTGCAAGCTGGATGTCCACCCAGTCCATCGGCCTCGGCGCCGGCCCGTAGAAGTTCGTCGAGTCGATGTAGTAACGGCTGCCGTGGCACGGACACGCCCAGCCGTTGCGCGTGGCGACGGCGCTGCCCTCGGCGGTGTAGTGCTGGCCGACGACGGTCGATTTGTCGTCGACGCCGGTGCCGCTGGTGACGTCGCTGACATAGTTGGGGGTGCACCCCAGGTGGGTGCACACCAGGTAGACAGCGTAGATTCCGGTCGAGTCCAGGACCACTGTGACCCGATTGGCGGTCTCACTGAGGACGTTGACCTTGAGGGTGCCGTTGCCGGTCAGGTCATCCACGGTGAACCCTGTCTTGAAGTCCGGCGGAGACTCGAGGGTGGCCGCGGGGAACATGAACTTCAACAATTCGATGCCGCCGAACAGGGTGGCCCCGACCGCCCCGACCGTGCCCACCAGCAAGAGAAACTGCCGGCGCGTCGTCTCGACGCGCGACCGCATCCGGCCGCGGGGCGAGTCGTACGGGTTCAGCGCCATGAGAGCCTCAGGACGGGGAGAACAGCGACTGACTGGATTCTAGCTGCGGTCGCGAAGCCCACTGCCGTCACACGAATGGGTTGTTGGACGGTGGCGTGATGATGTTGGCGAAGACGATGGTCGAGATCATGATCACCACGAACGCGACGATGATGACCAGGCATCCGAAGTCCGAACGGAGGGCGAGGATGAAGCGTTCGACCATTTCTTCCCAACACAGCCGCCAACACAGCCGACCCCCAGCGGGACGGCGCACAGGATAAGCGACGGTCGCGCCCACATGTCTCTGCCCGTGATGGCGGCAGGCAGCCACCACCCTGCTACCGTCAGCGCCGCCATGAGTGACTGGCGGACCCTCGAGGTCTACTCGACCTACATCAAGGTCACCGGCGAGTTGGAGACGGTGCGTCCCGACCGAGTCAGTGACGCCATCAATCGCTTTGGCGACTATCTGCAGCTGCGCAATGCGCGGGCCGAGCCGATGTCAGGCAGTTACCCGATCCTCGGTCGCGGCGAGCGACTGGTGACCGTGACCAAGGCCGCCACCGCGCTGATCTGCCCCCTCGATGACGCTGGAGATGGCAACCCGGCACTCTGGCGCGAGAAGGTGGCCACGCCCGCGGCCATCAACACCCAGGCGTTCTCTCTCATCGGGGACGTGCACCTCGAGCCGCGGCACAGTCTCCAGGACCAGCTCGAACGATTCCCAGGCGATTTCATCGCGGTCACCAACGTCTCAGCGTTGTGGATCACCGCCCTGGACTCAGAGACTCACACCCTGCTCCGCCCGTTCGCCCTTCTCAACCCCGCTGCGATGCTCAGCTTCGCGATGCGCTGAGGGTCAGATCACCACAGTTTGCTGCGCCGCCTTCTTGCGCCGGGCGGTTTCGATGGCGCCCACCAGCATGCACATGACGGCGACGCCGGCGAAGCCGATCCCGATGAAGACCCGGATCGCCCGGGCGCCGACCGCCAGGTAGGTGCCGCTGTCGTCGAGGAAGGTCTTCTCGGCCGGGGCTTCCCTCACCGTCGAGATGAATGAGATCACCACCAGGAGCGAGGCGATGAAGTACCAGATCGCCGCTGGGTTCGGCCGGCCGGACCGAGGTCGCGCCGCGAAATAGAACGCGGCCAGTGACGCCACCTCCAGCATCACGTAGCCATTGAAGAGGATGAACGACAGCCAGAAGCTGAGAATCTGCGCGCCCGTCAGACCAGCGAAGCCGTTGATCGCGAATGCGCTGCCGGAACTGGCGACGAAATGCATCGGTCGAAAAGATACAACGTCGCCCTCCTGAACGGCGCGGGCGGCCGGCGTCACCGTAACGAGGCATCGACGGGTAGGCTTGTACACG
>CATPBU010000127.1 GCA_955652455.1 Candidatus Dormiibacterota bacterium | reverse complement strand
TGGGTGGAGGCGGGGGGCTTTCCCGAGACATTCACCACCGCCCACGACGCGCTGTTCACCCAAGCGGGGCTGCGGATGGGTGAGCGCGTGCTCATCCATGGCGCGGCAGGCGGGGTGGGCGTGGCCGCCGTCCAGCTGGCCGCTCGAGCCGGCGCCCGGGTCACCGGCACGGTCCGGTCGGAACGGGTGCGCGAGAAGGTTCGTTCGCTCGGCGCCGAGGCGGTGATCGACCCGGCCGAGTTCCCCGATGCCGGTCGCTTCGACGTCATCCTCGAGCTGGTCGGCGCGCCGAACCTGGCCGGGAACCTCGCCGTCCTGGCCACCCGGGGCCGCATCGTGGTGATCGGCATGGGCGCCGGCTCCGCCACGGAGGTGGACCTCCGCCTGCTGATGATGACCAGGGGCAGCATCATGTCGTCGACGCTGCGAGCTCGGCCGCTCGAGGAGAAGGCGCTGTGCGCGCGGCGCGTCGAGGCCGAGGTGCTCCCGTTGCTCGGCAGCGGCCACCTGCATGTGCCGGTGGCGGCGACCTTTCCGCTCGTCGACGCGGAGCGCGCGTACCAACGCTTCGCGGCCGGAGAGAAGTTCGGCAAGGTGGTCATCGAGGTAGGACGCGCGGACTGATGGAACCCGCTGAGGTGTCATGCTCGAACTTCAACGGACCTGATACACGGAGCTGACTGCATGGGGATGCACATGGGAATGGGCGGATGGGGCCTGATGCGCTCGCTGCGCCGCGACGAGTCGATGCGGCAGCACAAGCTGACCGCGGGAATCGTCCGCCGCATCGCCGGTTTCGCCAGGCCGTACCGCGGCGCCCTGGCGGTGTTCCTGCTGCTCATCATCATCGACGCCGTGGTGGGCGCGGCCAACCCGCTGATCTACCGGTCGATCATCGACAACGGCATCCTCGGTCACAACGTCAACCTGGTCATCGTGCTGGCCGGCGCGGTCGCGGGCCTGGCGATCTTCGACGCCGGGCTGGGGCTGGCGCAACGCTGGATCTCCTCGCGTGTCGGCGAGGGACTCATCTACGACATGCGCACCAGGGTGTTCGGCCACATCAACGAGATGCCGATCTCCTTCTTCACGCGCACCCAGACGGGCGCGCTGATCTCGCGCCTCAACAACGACGTGATGGGCGCCCAGCAGGCCTTCACCGATACCTTCTCGTCCGTGGTCGGCAACGTCATCGGCGTGACCATCACCCTGGTGGCGATGTTCTTCCTCTCCTGGCAGATCACGCTGCTGTCGCTGGTGCTGCTTCCTGTTTTCCTGCTGCCGGCGCGCTGGGTCGGCCTTCGTCTTGCCGGCATCACCCGCGAGGCTTACAACCTCAACGCCCAGATGAACACCACCATGAGCGAGCGCTTCAACGTGTCCGGCGCGTTGCTGGTCAAGCTGTTCGGACACCCAGCCGAAGAGGTGCGCGCGTTCGCGGCCAAGGCACGAAGGGTGCGCGACATCGGCGTCACGCAGGCGATGTACGCGCGCGTGTTCATGACTGCGCTGCTGCTCACCGCCTCGCTGGCCACCGCGCTCGTGTACGGCGTCGGCGGCGTTCTCGCGGCGCGCGGGGAGCTGATGATCGGCACCGTGGTCGCCCTGACGGCATTCCTCAACCGTCTCTACGGACCATTGACCGCGCTGTCGAACGTGCAGGTCGACGTGATGACCGCGCTGGTCAGCTTCGACCGCGTCTTCGAGGTGCTCGACCTGCCGCCGATGATCGCGGAAAAACCCGACGCGGTGCCCATTCCGCGCGGCCCGGCGACCATCGAGTTCGATCACGTCGACTTCCGCTATCCGGCCGCCGAGGAGGTGTCGCTGGCGTCATTGGAGTCAGTCGCGGTGCTGGAGCGCACCAACAACCAACAGGTGCTGTTCGACGTCAGCTTCACCGCCGAGCCCGGCCAACTGGTGGCGCTGGTGGGTCCGTCGGGCGCGGGCAAGACCACCCTGAGCCACCTGGTGCCGCGCCTCTACGATGTCCGCGCCGGCGCGGTGCGCATCAATGGGGTCGACGTACGCGACGCGACCCTGGCGTCGATCCGGGCGATCACCGGGGTGGTCACCCAGGACGCGCATCTGTTCCACGAGACGATCCGCTCGAACCTTCTCTACGCCAAGCCCGACGCCACCGACGCGCAGCTGTTCGAGGCGCTGCGAAACGCCCAGATCCTGCCCCTGGTCGAGACCCTTCCCGATGGTCTCGATACGCTGGTCGGCGACCGTGGCTACCGCCTCTCGGGCGGCGAGAAGCAGCGCATCGCCCTGGCGCGCCTGCTGCTCAAGGCACCGGACATCGTCGTGCTCGACGAGGCCACTGCGCACCTCGACTCCGAGTCGGAGGCGGCCGTGCAGGAAGCCCTCCGGCGGGCCCTGACCGGGCGCACCTCGCTGGTGATCGCGCATCGCCTGTCGACCGTTCGCGAGGCCGACGTCATCCTGGTGATCGACGCTGGGCGCATCGTCGAGCAGGGCACCCACGCCGCGCTGCTCGCCGCCGATGGGCTCTACGCCGAGCTGTACCGCACCCAGTTCGAGGCGCAGGCTGAGCACGGCGCGCGCGCCGGCGCGATCGCACCCGCGGGTGATCCCACCGGGGTTGCCTAGGCTGCGGGCGGTGGTCCGTACAGGTTCTTGGGATTGGGCAGCACGAACACCATCAGGAACACCATGCCGAACGCGGCCATCTCGAAGTAGAGGGCGTCGCGGAAGGCGTGATCGAAGTTCTCCGCGACGGCCTGCTGCGCGATCGGGGCGATGATCCGCGCGGCGGCCGACTGTGTCCCACCGGATGAGCTCGACAGGTTCGGGCACCCCGGCGGTGTCGCCGAGGGATCGGAGCTCGATGACTGGGCGATGAAGCAGCGGCTGAACGTCTGCACGGTGGCGCCGGCCTGCTGCGGTGGAACCCCGACGGCGATGAGCTGGGCGGCCAGCTGCGGCGCGGTGCTCTGCGCGACCACGGGCGCGTAGCCGCTCACCTGCCCGAAGAAGATGATGCCGATGATGGCGACCCCCAGCGCACCACCGATCTGCTGGACCGTGGTCAGGACACCCGACGCCGATCCCGCCGCGGCGGCTTGGATGCCGCCGAGGATGATGTTGATGAGCGGCGCGATCACCAGTCCCAAGCCGGCCCCACAGACGGCGAGCGCGGGAATCATCTCGTAGCTGCTGATGCCCGTCCCCACCGCCTTGACGGTGAGCCAGAGCCCAGCCATGCCGGCGACGAGCAGCACACAGCCGAGGCTGAGAATCCGCTTGCCCAGCCTGGGTGCAAGACGGATCGAGGCGCCCGACGCGACCGCGGAGACCAGCGCGAAGGGCAGCGTTGTCAGGCCCG
>CATPBU010000126.1 GCA_955652455.1 Candidatus Dormiibacterota bacterium | reverse complement strand
GCCGCGGGACGGCGCCCGGCCCAGCGTTCATGGCGTACGACGATGCAATAGGCTAGGACGCACATGGCCCGACAGAGACGGAGCGGCGCTGACCCAGGCGTCGCCGCGACGATCGACAACGTGCTGATCGTGGGTGCATTCCTGGGGCGGTCGAACCGTGAGCAGACGGAGATCGAGCTTGACGAGCTCGAGGAACTGGCACGCACCCTGGGCACCAAGGTCGTCGAACGGGCGCCGGTGCCGCTGCGCGAGATCCATCCGGGCACGTTCTTCGGCTCCGGAACGGTGGATGCCCTGGGTGCCCGCATCCAGGAGTTGGGCGGCCCCGCGGCGCTCATCAACGACCAGTTGTCACCCCGTCAGCAGCGCAACCTCGAAGAGAGGTGGGGCGTCCCTGTGCTCGATCGTACGGAGGTGATCCTCTCGATCTTCGCTCGCCGCGCCCGCAGCGCCGAGGGCCGCGTGCAGGTGGAGATGGCACAGCTCGAGCACCAGCTGCCCCGCCTCGCCGGCGGCTGGGCGCACCTCGAGCGGCAGCGCGGTCGGGTGGGCACTGGCGGTATGCGCGGCGGAATGGGTGAGAAGCAGATCGAGGTGGACCGACGCCTGATCAACCAGAAGCTGCGCAGGCTGCGTCAGCGCTTGCGCGCGATCGAGAGGCAGCGCGCCACCCGGCGGACCGCGCGCACCGCAGTGCCGCTGGCGTCATGCGCGCTGGTCGGCTATACCAATGCCGGCAAGTCCACGCTGCTCAACAAGCTCACCAATTCGACCGTGCTCGCCGATGACCAGCTGTTCGCCACCCTCGACCCCACCTCTCGGCTGCTCGGTTTGGCCAGCGGGCGGCGGATCATCGTGACGGACACCGTCGGGTTCATCCAATCGCTGCCCCACGAACTGGTGGAAGCCTTCGCGGCCACCCTCGAGGAGGTGCGCGAGGCCCATCTCCTGGCCATCGTGGTGGATGTGGCTCATCCGGACGCCGAGGCACAGCTGGCCACGGTGCTCGATACGCTGGAGGAGATGGGCTGCGATCAGCCCGCCGTGCTGGTTGTGAACAAGGTGGATCGTCTGACCGCCGCCGAGGCCTGCGAGATCGCGCAAAGGCTCGGCGAGATCGCCGGCCTCCCGCCGGTACTCGTCTCAGCGACCAAGGGCAACGGGCTGCGCCAACTCCGGTCCGCCGTCGACGAGCTCGCCGCTGCCGCGGTTCCCGACACGCGTGCCAACCGCCCCATCATGGCCGCAGGAACGACGTTCGACCTGCCGGTCGAGCCAGAGCCGGACCCGGAGTCCGAGCGGACGCGTCGCGCCGCCTCCTGACCGGGTGGTCGCGCCTGGGTAACGGTCGAGCCGCGCGGGGACCAGCTGACCCGCCAGCCGCGACACTCAGCAGCGTGTCGGTGATGACGAGAGGTACGGCCGCGCCGCGAGTGGGCCCTGCGGCGCGCCGCTGGCGGCCGATGCTGTCGCTGGTGATCACGGCCGCCGGCATCGCGGCGTCGGTCGCAGCCGCGTACAACTTCGTACTGATTCCGGTGTTCGGCCATTTCCTCGGAGCGTTCGAGGATTTTGCCGCGTACTCGCAGGCCGCGCACGCTGTGGCGGGAGGCACGAGCCCGTACGCCACCTTCGACAGCGGCACGATCGTGATGTCGGGGTTCATCTACCCGCCGTTCGCCGCTCTGCTCCTCCGCCCCCTCGACCTCCTGTCGGCGCGATGGCAGGAGATCGTGTGGTTATGGGTCTCGCTCGGCGCGCTCGTCGCCGGTGCGGTGATCACCGCGCGGGCGCTGCTGCCCGCGGCCTGGCCGCGCGCGCGAATCGGTATCGTCGTTGCGCTCACCTTCCCGCCGGCCACCTACAACCTCTGGCACGGGCAGATGAACCTGATCATCTTCCTGCTCCTGGCGGTGGCTCTCTCCGACTACCTGTCGGGACGCCGGACGCGCTGTGGGATCGTTCTCGGCGTGGCGGCGAGCATCAAGCTCGCCCCCATCGTCCTGCTCGTGGTCCTCGCCCGTCGCGGCTGGTGGCGCGCGGTCGCCGCGGGGGTCGCCACCGTGGCGGCCGCGGCCGCAGTCGCCGTGGCGACGCTTGGCTGGACGGTCACCCACCAGTACCTCGCCTCGGTGTTCCCCTTCCTCAACCGCGACAACGGCTGGATCTACAACCAGACGTGGAACGGCGTCGTCAGCAGGTTTGCGCAGCACTCCGTGCTCGCCGCTGATGCTCCCTCGCTGTGGGTGCGCGCGGTCGCCACCGCCCTGTCGGTGGGCACCGTCGCCGCCCTCTGGCTTGCGGTCAGGAACGAGGAGCGGCCGCGATCGGAACGCGGAGCGGAGTTCGCCTGCGGAATCGTGGCCATGCTGCTGGTCGGGTCGATCGCCTGGTACCCGGTGTACGTCCACCTGCTCATCGCCGTCGCCGCGGCTGCCGGCCTCGCCTACGAGCGTGGCCTGCACCGCCGCGCGCTGGCGGGCTGGACGGTCGCCGCCCTGGTCGGCATCGGGGTAGTGGGTGCCGCGGTCATCGCGGCGATCAGCATGGAGAGCATCGTACGCATCTCGTCGGGGCCGTTGTGGTGGGTCTTCCTCCAGGCCTGCTCACTGCCTGCGCTGCTCGCTGCGGGTCTGCTCTTTGCCACCGTGAGCGCACTTCGCGGCGGCGCGGTCAGCCCAGCCGCAGCGCCCGCGCGGTGACCCGCTCGACATCGCGGCGGGCGTCACGCTCGGCGATGGCCTGCCGCTTGTCCCACAGCTTCTTGCCGCGCGCCAACCCGAACTCCAGCTTGATGCGATTGCGCTTGAGATAGATGCGCAGCGGGACCAGCGTCAGGCCCTGCTGCGCCACCTTGGCCCCGAGATACTCGATCTCCCGTTTGTGGAGCAGCAGCCGGCGGCGGCGCTGCGGCTCATGGTTGCGCCGGTGTCCCTGGGTGTACTCGGCGATGTTGACCCCGAGGAGCCACGCCTCGCCGTTCTCGATCCGTACATAACCTTCGCGCAGATGGGTGCGACCGCCCCGCAGCGCCTTCACCTCGGTGCCGGCGAGTTCGATGCCGGCCTCGAACCTCTCGAGGATCTCGTACTCGTGTGAGGCCTGCCGGTTGCGAGCCAGCGTCGGGTCGGTCGGCTTGACGGAGTCTGCCTTGGCCATGGCGCTACGTCGCCGGCCGGCGGCCGCGGAGGTAGGCCGCCGCGCTCATCGGCCGTCCCCCTGGGGGTTGCACGAACGCGACCCGGTACACACCGGTCGCTGTGGCGATGTCGACGGAATCGCCCACTGTCGCGACGATCTCGCCCGGTGGCGACCCCGCGGCGGCGACGTCGCCGCTGACCTCGCCGGCGAGAAGGCGGACGCTCTTGCCGCCCAACGGCGCGGTGGTGCCGGGCCACGGCAGCAGAGCGCGGACACGCCGGTCGACGTCGACCGCCGAGGCTGCGGACCACTCGATGCGGCCGTCGTCGCGCGAAAGCCGTGGCGCATAGGTTGCCAGGGCATCGTCCTGCGGCGTCGCTGTCGCAGTGCCCGCAGCGGCCGCCTCGAGCACCTCGAGCAGGAGCCCGGCGCCGTGCACCGCGAGGCGCTCGGTGAGCCGTGGGGTGGTGTCGGTCGCTGCGATGGAGACTTCCCGCACCGCGTACACAGCCCCGGTGTCAAGCCCGGCATCCATCCGCATGATCGACACGCCGGTGCGGGAGTCCCCGGCGAGGATGGCGGCGGCGACCGGCGCCGCACCGCGCCAGCGCGGCAGGAGTGAGCCGTGCACGTTGACGCCGCCGAGCGGCGGCGCGTCAAGCAGCGCTGCCGGGATGATCTGGCCATAAGCGGCGACAACCAGGGCGTCGGGAGCGAGGTCGAGGATCATGGCAACGCTGTCCAGAGCTCGGATGCGCTCGGGCCGCAGCACCGGCAGACCCAGCCGCGACGCCGCGTCGCGGACAGGACGAGCCGCCGGACGTCCACGCGAGCCGACGCGGTCGGGTTGGGTGACGACGGCGAGCACCTGGTGCGCGTCCGCGATTCCGTGCAGCGCGGGCACCGCGAAGTCGGCGGTCCCGCAAAAGACGATGCGCATCACCATGCGTCCTGGCTTACGGGTGCGATCAGCCGACGAGTTCGCCCTCGAGCGCCTCAACCCGCTCCTCGCCGGAGGGATCCCAGCTGCGCAGGGTGCCCTCGATCACCTTGGTGGTGAACAGGATCCCGTCGAGGTGGTCGATCTCGTGCTGGATAGCGCGAGCCAGCAGTCCATCGCCCTTGACACGAATCTCTTTGCCGTGCCGGTTCAGGCCCTTGGCGACAACGCGCTCGCAACGGGTCACCTCCCCGATCAGGCCAGGGACGGAGAGGCAGCCCTCGATGCCGGTCTGCTCTCCCTCACAGCGCACCATCTCGGGGTTGGCGAGCTGAAAGACCTGGTTGTCGACGCGCAGGACGATGACCCGGTGCGACACGCCCACCTGCGGCGCGGCGAGACCGGCGCCGTGGGCGTAGAT
>CATPBU010000125.1 GCA_955652455.1 Candidatus Dormiibacterota bacterium | reverse complement strand
CTCAGCGCCGGTCCCTTTGTTTGTACCTCGCAAACGTGGGGCGGAGACGGCCGGATGACCTGCCCACCAGAAGCGCAGCGGCAGGTCGACGGCGCGACGAATCCCGATCCGTGGACCCACCAGCAGTGGCACGCCGGGGGATGCCGCCTCGAGATGGATGCGCCCCGCGCTGCACAGGTCCGTGCCGTTGTCCGCGGCGGCGAGGCCGAGTCCCCTGCAGAGATTGCCCGGCCCGCTCAGCAGGCGCGCGAACGCTGGAGAGTGGCCGCGCCGAGAGCGTACCGTCTCCTCGCCGCGCTCGATGACCGCGGAGCGCAACAGCACCGCCGACGCCGTGCCCACCGGTGCGCACACCACATTGGCGCAGTGATGCATGCCGTAGCTGAAGTAGACGTAGAGATGACCTGGCGCGCCGAACATGATCGACGCTCGAGGGGTGGGGCCGCGAAATGCATGCGATGCAGGATCGTCGGTGCCTCGATACGCCTCGACCTCGACGATGCGGGCGCAAACCTCGGCGGCGGTTCCCGCGCCGGTGACGATCACCGCACCGACCAGGTCGGGAGCAACCTCGGCCGAGTCCCGGGACAGGAACGCCCGCGACAGATGCCGCGCTATCGCCGCACCTCGGCGCCGCAACTCGTCCGCAGCGCTTCGGCGACGACCTCCTGAACGCTCTGCGCCTCCTCGGTCGTGAGCGTGCGGTCGGCGGCACGGTAGGTGAGCCGGAACGTCCAGCCTTTCCGCATGGCACCGACGCTCGCCCCCCGGTACTCGTCGTAGAGGACGACGCTCTCGAGGAGTGCGCCAGCCGCCGTGTGGATGGCGTCCAGTGCGTCGCCGGCAGGAGCACCCTCCGGGACCGTCACCGAGAGATCCTGGACCACAGCCGGGTGGCGCGGCGGGGCCAGGTAGCGTTGCGTTGCCAGCCTCGCCGGCAGCACCAGCGGATCGACCTCGATCTCCGCGACCGCAACACGACCGCGCACGTCGAAGCGGGTGAGCGCAACCGGGTCGAGCTCACCGACCATGCCGACGTCGCGGCCGTCGTAGAGAAACCGGCCCGACCTGCCGCTGCGCATGCCCGCGACGGCTCCCGGCACCGTCCGCACGATACCGCCGCCCAGATCATGAGCGACACGCGACACCACGGCCTGGAGATCACGCAGTCGCGCCTCGGCCTCGACGGCGCTCGACGCCGTCGCCGCTGCGGTCAGAAGCAGCGGCTCGGCCGGGAGCGGCGTGAAAGCATCATCGAGGTTGTCGGCCGTCGAGCCCGCCACGCGGCCGCGCCGCTCGCCCTCCCAGAAGGCGCGGCCGAGCTCGAAGAGGGCCACGCTGTCGACTCCGCGCCGCACGTTGCCCGCGATCGCCTGGACCACACCGGGGAGCAGGCTGACGCGCAGCACGCTCCACTCCTCCGAGAGCGGATTGCGCAGAGGGATCGGGCTACGACCCTCGCCCACTCCCCGGAGGGAGTCTGCGAGCGACGGCGAGATGAACGACCAGGTGATCGCCTCGTCGTAGCCGGCTCCGACGAGCACATCCTTGACGCGGTCCTCGGCGGGCATCTCCGCGGCGATGGACGCGGCAGCAGTGCGCCGGCCGGGCAGGGTGCTGGGAACGCGGTCGTACCCAAGTGAGCGCCCCACCTCCTCCACCACGTCCTCGACGATGAGCACGTCGCGGCGGAAGTGCGGGGCGGCGACCGTGAGGTCGTCGCCCTGCTGTTCGACACCGAAGCCGAGCCGGGCGAGAACCGTGGCCGCCTCCGTGGTGTCGACCTGGTATCCGAGCAACCGTGAGATGGTGGCACCGCTGACCGCGATCGGTGGGATCGGCGGCAGCTCGCGCGCGCGCACATCGATCGTGTCCTGGAGAACATGGCCGCCCCCGAGCTCGGCGATCAACGCGGCGGCTCGGTCGAGCGCGAGCGGCGGTAGCGTGTCGCTCAATCCTTTCTCATTCAGACTCGATGCATCGGTGCGCACGCCGAGGCGCGTGGAGGTTGCCCGAACCGTGGGCCCGTCCCAGGTGGCCGCTTCGAGCAGCACGTTTCGCGTGGCCTCGTCGACCGCGGTGGTCGCCCCGCCGATCACCGCGGCGAAGCTCACTGCGACGTCCCCGGCGCACACCACCATGTCGTCCCGCCCGGCGCGCCGCTCGACGCCGTCCAGGCATGTGATCAGCTCGTCGCGGCCTCGGCGGACCACAACCCGTGCAGCGCGGCTGCCGTCGCCCTGCGCGTCGACGAAGCGGTCGAGATCGAAGCCGTGCAGCGGCTGGCCAAGCTCGTGGGCCACATAGTTGGTGACGTCGACCACGTTGCTGATGGGTCGCAGACCGATGGAGCGCAGGCGGCGCTGCAGCCATTCGGGCGACGGCGCCACGGCGACGTTCTCGATGATGCGCACCGCGAACCGTGGGCACCCGTCCGCGTCCTCGATCTCGACACCCGCCCGCATCGCCATGCTGGCGGCGCTGAGCAGCCCTTCGGGGATGGAGGTGTCGGGCTCGCGTACAGTCTCGCCGATCGCAGCAGCCATCTCGCGCGCGATGCCGACATGGCAGAGGCAGTCAGGGCGGTTGGTGGTGACCTCCACCTCGAGCACCGTATCCAGGGTCACTGCCTCGCTCAACGGCTGACCGACCTGTCCGTGGTCGAGGTGGAGGATGCCGGTGGCATCCTCACCGAGGCCGAGCTCAACCGCCGAGCACAGCATCCCCGGGGACTGATACTTTCCGCCGAACATGGCCCGAACCCCGAGTGGTTCGGTCCATCCGGCGAGCACCGTCCCGGGTGGTGCGTACGGCACCAGATCACCGACCTCGAGGTTGGCGGCTCCGGTCAGCACCCGGACCGGTTCACCGCCACCGCCACCGACATCGATGTCGGCGAATTGCACACCCTTGGTCGACTCCGGCACGGCAGCCAGGCCGAGGATGCGGGCGACGATGACTCCGGCCGGGCCGCGCTGGATGTGCTCAACCTCCGTCCCGGTCTCGATGAGGCCCTCCACCAGGGTGTCGAGTGGCGCATCGAGCACCGCGTACTCGCGAAGCCATTCCAGGGAAACCTTCATGCCTGGCTCACAAAACGGACGTCGTTCTCGTAGAGCAGACGGCCGTCCTCGATGCCGTACGCCAGCATCGCGATGCGCTCGCCGCCGATCCCGAACGCGAAACCGGTGTGCTCGGCGGGGTCGATGCCGCCATTGCGGAGCACGTTGGGGTGGATCATCCCGCCGCCGAGCACCTCGAGCCAGCCCGTTCCCTTGCAGAGCCGGCAGCCCGCGCCCCCGCAGACTGCGCAGGAGACGTCGAGCTCCACTGATGGCTCGGTGAACTCGAAGTGGTGGGGGCGAAGACGGGTGGCCCGGCCGGCACCGAAGATCGAACGTGCGAAGAAGTCGAGGGTGCCCTTGAGGTCGCTGAGCGCGATACCCCTGTCGATGCACATCCCCTCGATCTGGAAGAACATCGGGAAGTGGGTGGCGTCGTAGTCGCGGCGGAATGCCTTGCCGGGCACGATGATCCGCTGCGGCGCTCCGCGTACCAGCATGCTGCGGATCTGCACCGGCGAGGTGTGGGTGCGCAGCAGCCGATCGTCGTCGATGAAGAAGGTGTCCTGAGTGGCGCGCGACGGGTGTCCCGGCGGCATGTTGACCAAGGTGAAGTTGTAGCGGTCGTACTCCACCTCAGGACCTTCGACGGCGATGTAGCCGATCTGGGCGAAGATGCGCCGGACATCACGGAACACCCGCGAGACCGGGTGGAGGTGGCCGCGGCGCAGCGGCGGCGGCGGCCAGCTGAGATCGATCGCCTCGATGCCGCCGCCCTCCCCGGTGGTGGCGAGAGCGGTGCGGCGCTCCTCGATGGCCTCGGTGACCCTCTCCACCAGCGCGTTGACAGTCTGACCGAGGGCGCGGCGGGCGTCGGCGTCCGGCGTCAACCCGATGCGCTTACGGAAGACGGTGAGCAGCCCGTCACCGCGACCGAGGTAGCGAGCGCGAACCGCGTCAAGTGCTGCCGCGTCGGTGGCCGCCGCAACCTCCTCGAGGGCGACCGCGGCCACGGAGTGCACGTCGGGTCCAGGCGGTTGCCCAGCCGCTGCCGGCGGTGGCTTGCCGCGGTTGCCGGTCACGCCGACGTCAGAGCGCCTCGGGCCACCTCGACGAGCTGGGTGAAAGACGCCGAATCCTCGACGGCCAGATCGGCGAGCATCTTCCTGTTGATGCCGACGCCCGCGTTCTTCAGCCCGTGCATGAACTGGTTGTATGCCAACCCGTTCTGCCGCGCCGCCGCGTTGATGCGCGTGATCCAGAGGGCTCTCATGTCGCCCTTGCGAAGTTTGCGGTCGCGGTACTGGTATGACAGCGAGTGCATGACCGCCTCGTTGGCGGCCTTGAAGTGCAGCCTGCGGTCACCCTGCATCCCCTCGGCCAACTCGAGGATCTTCTTGTGGCGGGCACGGGCTGTGACGCCCCTCTTGACTCTCGCCATGGTCTCTCCTCCGTCCTACAGGTAGGGGGCCAGGCGGCGCACGTGCTTGACGTCCGCCGGCGACACCGGCTGCTGCTTGTTCATCACTCGCTTGCGCTTGCCGCTCTTGTGTT